>JAUVXK010000035.1 GCA_030603635.1 Burkholderiales bacterium
CGACGCCGGCCAGCTCATGCAATGGTTGCGCGCCATCCCCGGCCAGCCGCACCGGGCCTTCGTGGTCCACGGCGACGAGGAGGCCGCCGACTGCCTGCGTCGCCGCATCGAAAACGAACTCCGCTGGCACGCCATGGTGCCGGAGCATGGGTCCACCTGGGCGGTATGAACATGGCCGCCCAGGCAGCATGACAACTTCAGAGTCTGGCCATCACATGACGCACCACGGTGTAGTCCTCAAGCGCGTACATGGACATGTCCTTTCCGTATCCACTGGCCTTGAACCCACCATGGGGCATTTCGTTGACCAGCATGAAGTGCGTGTTGATCCAGGTGCAGCCGTATTGCAGCTTGCGCGACACACGCAGGGCACGGGCAGCATCCTGCGTCCAGACGGATGATGCCAACCCGTAATCCGAGTCATTGGCCAATGCAACGGCTTCGTCGGGGTCATTGAAGCGTGTAATCGACACCACAGGACCAAACACTTCCCGACGAACGATCTCGTCGTCCTGCCGGGCACCGGCGATCACGGTTGGCTCATAAAAGAAACCCGGACCGGAGCGCAGCCTGCCACCGGCCGTGATCTCCATGTGACCCACCATTTGCGCACGCTCCACGAAACTGGCCACACGATCCCGCTGCCGATCGGTGATCAGAGGCCCCATCTCCACCCCTTCCTGAAACTGTCCGCCCAACCGGATCGACTTCACAGCGCTGCTCAGATCCGCCACCAGCCGGTCATAAATTCTGGCACCTGCATAGAGTCGGCAAGCCGCGGTGCAGTCCTGCCCGGCGTTGTAGTAACCGAAGGTGCGAACCCCCTCCACCACGGCTTCAAGGTCGGCATCGTCAAACACGAGCACAGGGGCCTTGCCACCCAGCTCCAGGTGGGTGCGCTTGAGCGTTCCGCTGGCCGATTGCAACACCTTGCGACCGGTTGACACATCGCCGGTAAGCGAGACCATGCGAACCAGCGGGTGTTCAACCAGAGGCTGCCCGACGGTTCCCCCGCGCCCGCACACCACGTTGAACACCCCCTTCGGAAGAATATCCGCCACCACACGCGCCAGCCACAATGTGGTCAACGGTGTCTGCTCCGAAGGCTTGAGTACCACGGTGTTCCCTGCAGCGAGGGCCGGGGCGGTTTTCCATGCCGCCATCATCAAAGGATAGTTCCAAGGTGCAATCGACCCCACCACTCCGATCGGGTCGCGCCGAATCATGCTCGTATGTCCTGCCAGATACTCTCCCGCGACGCTGCCATTCATGCATCGCGCGGCACCCGCGAAATAGCGGAAACAGTCTGCAATGGCGGGAATCTCGTCCTCCAAAGCGCGCAGGTAGGGCTTCCCACAGTTCAATGCTTCCAGACGTGCGAAGGTTTCGGCCTCTGACTCGATGGCGTCGGCAATACGCAGCAGCAAACGCGAACGCTCCATGGGCGTGGTTTCGGCCCATGTATCAAATGCCCGGTGCGCTGCCAGAACCGCCTTTTGCACCTGCTCGAAAGACGCCTCGGGCACCAGCGCCAGCACCTCTGCAGTGGACGGGTTCAAGATGCGCTCGGTCTCACCTTCACCGGCCATGAACTGGCCATCGATGAAAAGATCGGTTTGTACCAGGGGATGAAAATCGGGTGTCTTGCCCATGTTGGCTCCAGTGAGTGGTTATTCAGGGGGAAAGAAGTCTTCAACGCGCTGCCGGTTCGTCCGAGCGGGTGAGGTAATACGCCAGCAAAATGGGAATGAAAGTCAGCGCGATGATCACCACCGCCACCACATTGGTGACAGGGCGCTGGCGGGGCCGGATCAGTTCCTGCAGCATCCAGATCGGCAGCGTGGTCTGCTGACCCGCGGTGAATGTGGTCACGATGACTTCATCGAAACTCAGCGCAAAGGCAAGCAGTCCACCCGCGAGCAAGGCCGAACCCAGCTGCGGCAAGATCACGTAGCGCAGGGTCTGGAAACCATTGGCTCCCAGGTCCATGGAGGCTTCGATCAGCGAAGGGCTGGTACGCCGCAACCGAGCCACCGCATTGTTGTAAACCACCACCACGCAGAACGTGGCATGCCCGATGACGATCGTCCAGAAGCTGAACGGAATCTCGAACGTGCTGTAAGCGGTCCGAAGAGCGATCCCGGTGATGATGCCGGGCAGTGCAATGGGCAGAATCAGCAGCAGCGACACCACATCACGACCGAAAAACGTGGTACGTGCCAGTGCACCGGCGGCCAGTGTCCCGAGCACCATCGCAATGCCCGTGGACACCGTGGCCACCTTCAAGGAAAGTCCTATCGCCTGCCACACGTCATCGCGCGCCCAGGCGGCGGCAAACCATTGGGTTGTCAGCCCAGGCGGCGGGAACACGTAGCTCTTGTCCTCGGCGCTGAACGCATAGAGGATGATGAGTGCCAGCGGCACGTGCAGGAACAGCACACCGGCCCAGGTGGCGGCCGTCAGCCCCCAGCCGGCACGACCCGAGGCATGGCGGTTCAGCTTAGAGCGCATCGAAAGCCCCCATTTTCTTGGCCAACCACAGGTAAACGCCGATCACCATGATCGGCACCAGCGAGAAAGCCGCCGCAAAGGGAATATTCCCGGCCACCCCTTGCTGTCGATACACCACCTGGCCGATGAACAGGGTCGAATCACCGATCACCTGCGGAATGATGAAGTCCCCCAGAGTGAGCGAGAAAGTGAAAATGGAGCCGGCTGCAATCCCAGGCATCGCCAGAGGGAAAACAATCTTCCAGAACGTGGTCGACGGGGCTGCCCCCAGATCGCCCGACGCCTCGAGCAGCGAGCCCGGAATGCGCTCGATGGCGGCCTGAATCGGCAGGATCATGAATGGCAGCCACATGTAGACAAACACGACAAAGGTGCCGATTCTCGAGAACGACAGCGAGTTGCCTCCTATGCCAGGCGTGGACAGCAGGAGATCGAGCAACCAGCTCAGATGCATTTCGGCAAACACCCAGGAAATCGCACCTTCCTTGGCCAGCAGCAACTTCCAGGCGTACAGGCGTACCAGGTAGCTCGACCACAGTGGCAACATCACCGCGATGTACAGCAAGGCCTTCTGAGAACCCCTGGCGTAGCGCGCCATGTAGTAGGCGACTGGAAAGGCAATCGCGATGCAGGCCAGCGTCACGGCCACCGCCATCGTCACCGTTCGCAGGACCACATCGACGTTGGTGGGCTGCAGCAGATCGCGAAAGTTCTGCAGCGTCAGGGTGGACCTGTCCACCATCCCGGAAAACTCGTCAAGACCAAAAAAGCTGTTGGCCAGCAGGGCAAAGAGGGACCCGAGGTAAATCACCCCGAACCACAGCAAAGGGGGTGCCAGCAAGGCTGCGATGAGCAGGCCTCGGCGGGTGTACAGCAGGTCAGAGACGCGCCGCATCACTCCGCCATTCCCAGACCTCGGCACCGTGAGCACGGCGGTGTTCATGCCGCCACCCCACGCAAGGCGTGCACGGCATCGGCATCCCAGTGCAGGTGCACGGTCTGTCCGGCACAAGGAAGTTCGGGCAGCAGTTGCGGATTCAGGTCCACTGCCACTGAAGTACCAGCCCAATCAACCCGCACCCGGGAAAACGACCCGAAATACTGCGCATCCAGCACGGCACCGCTGGCTCGCGCTCCCTGCGGCGCGCCGAGCCGTATCCGCTCAGGCCGCAGCATCACGCTGTCGGCGCCGGCGATCTGCCGTGCACGTTCGCCATCAAACACATTCGCCGAACCCACGAAATCGGCCACGAACCGCGTAAAGGGAGTGTTGTAAACCGCCTGCGGAGTGCCCACCTGCTCCAGGCGGCCATTGTTGAACACCCCGATACGATCGCTCATCGAGAGGGCCTCGTGCTGGTCGTGGGTGATGAACAGGAACGTGATCCCCAGTTGTCGCTGCAGCGCCTTGAGCTCGGTCTGCATCTGCTCTCGCAGCTTCAGATCCAGGGCTCCCAGCGGCTCATCCAGCAACAACACCTGCGGCCGGTTGATGAGGGCACGTGCCAAAGCCACGCGCTGGCGCTGGCCACCAGACAGCTGGCCAGGTCGGCGCTCTCCCACCCCGCTCAGGCGCACCAGCTCCAGCATCTCGTCGGCCCGGTGATGTCGTTCGGCCTTGCCCACCCCCTGCACCATCAGTCCATAGGCGACGTTGTCGCGAATGTTCATGTGCGGGAACAGCGCATAGTCCTGGAAGACCGTATTCACAGGCCGCGCATATGGGGGCAGCAGGGTCATGTCTTCCCCGCCTATCAGGATGCGGCCTGCCGTCGGCAATACAAAGCCGCCGATCATGCGCAGGCAAGTCGTTTTCCCGGAACCAGAAGGGCCGAGCAAGGTGAAGAATTCGCCGCCCTCGATGGTGAGGTCGACACGGTCCACCGCTTTCACTGCCAGCCCACCGGAGGTGAACACACAAGAAACGGCTTCCAGGGTAACGGCAACGGTCATAGTGGATCTGTCGATGACGGAACAGAGGCAATCCGGGGCCGTCTCAACGGCCCCGGGTACGAATCAACGACCACCCAGCACAGCAATGTAGTCCGACACCCACTTGTGGTAAGGAACGCATTGGTTGTTCTGGCTGGCACAGCGGGTCACTGGCGTCTTCCAGAATGAAATGCGCTCAAAGGCATTGAACCCCTGGCGTGCACAACCGTCGTCTCCCAGCAGCTTGTTTCCCTTGCATGCCGCCGGCACCACCGGGACTGAGCCGAACCACGCCGCCAAGTCGCCCTGCAATTTCTGATTCAGGGAATGCTCCATCCACAGGTACGCGCAGTTGGGGTGTTTGGCTTCGGCATGCAACATGGTGGTGTCTGCCCAGCCGGTCGCTCCTTCTTCCGGAACTACGGTGGCAATCGGTCGATTCTTCGACTTGAGGATGTTGGCCTGGAACTGCCATGAGGATGAGGCCACCACGCCCTCGTTGGTGAAGTCGTCGATCTGCACGAAGGCATCGTGCCAGTACTTGCCCACGATCTTGCGCTGTTGACGCAGCAAGTCCAGGGCAGCTTTGTACTGGGCCTCGTTGAGCTCATACGGATCCTTGATGCCCAGCGCCGGGTTGTGCTTCATCAGATACAACGCGGCGTCGGCAATGTAGATCGGACCATCAAATGCCTGGACCCGCCCCTTGTTGCTCTTGCCGTCGGGCAGGGTCATTTCCTCGAACACCACCCTCCAGCTGGTTGGCGGCTTGTCCTTGAACACCGTGGTGTTGTACATGAGCACATTCCATCCCCACTGGTAGGGCACACCATAGTGTGTGTTGTTCACGTAGTGCCAAGGCGCCTTCTGCAGACGGGCATCGATATGCTTGTAGCTGGGAATCAGATTCACGTTGATGGGCTGAACCCGTTTGCCGGCGATCAAACGCATGGAAGCATCGCCAGAGGCGGTCACCAGGTCAAAGCCCCCTTCGTTCATGAGGGCGACCATTTCGTCCGAGGTGCCAGCGGTTTTCACATTCACCTTGCAGCTGGTCTTTTTTTCGAATTCGGTCACCCAGTCGAAGTTTTTGTCCGTCTGGCCCCGTTCGATGTACCCTGGCCAGGCCACGATATCCACCTGCCCTTCCGCCTTGCCCAAGGCCTTCAGCGGGGTCTGTGCATGAGCCGCCCCCAGAAGGGTGGCAGTGAACAGACCCACCGCCATGGCAGCGGACGTCAGGCGGGTCGTCGTCGATTGAATTGAGTTCGTCATGCTTCTGTCTCCTTATGGTCACGAATGAACTTCGGTGGGGCAAACCGCCATCGGGCAAGGCAGCTTGACTCGAATCGGATGCTAGAGGGCTGAATGGGAATCTCAAAATTCAATATTTTTGGGTCAGGCTATCTATTAAATAGATATTTAGGGTTTACCCATATATTTTTTGAACCACAATGGCGATGACGTACACCCACCCCAGGCCATGAACCGGCACATCACCCTCAAACAGTTCCGCTACTTTCTGGCGGTAGCCGAATCGGACTCCGTGGCCGCAGCGTCGCGCATGCTGAACATCGCCCAGTCCGCGATCACCAAGAGCGTGCTGGAGCTGGAGGACGCGCTTGGCCTTCAACTGTTTGAGCGCAGCACCAAAGGAATGCGTCTGACCCCCGAGGGGCACCGCTTTCTCGTGAAGGCACGCCGTGTCATCGGTGCCGTGGCTGACGCCACGCGAGGCATACACCAGACGACCGCCACCTTGAGCGGGAACATCGTCATCGGTGTGACCAGCCTTGTAGCGGGGTACTACCTGTCCGAGGTGATCGCCCGTTTCAAACGGACCTGCCCAGGCGTGGAACTGCAGGTGGTGGAGGATGCGCCTCCTTTCCTGGAGCACCTTCTGATCAATGGCGAACTCGACATCGCGATCATGGTGTCGAACGCACTGGGCGAACCGCAGGCCCTGGTCACCGAAATTCTCACCCGTTCACCCAATCGGGTATGGATGGCCGCCGACCATCCGCTGACCACGCGCGACGAAGTCAGCCTGGCCGAATGCGTGGAACATGACCAGATCACCCTGCAGGCCGACCGTATCGAGGTGATGCTGCGCCAAGTCTGGACACGTCATCAGCTCAAGCCCCGGATTGCCCTCAAAACCACGTCACTGGAGGCGGTCCGCTCCCTGGTCGGGGTTGGTACGGGACTCACGATCCTCCCGGACTTCCTCTATCGCCCATGGACGCTGGACGCCGAACATGTGGAAGTCCGGACCTTGCGCGACTCCATCCCCACCGTGGATGTGGGGCTGGTATGGCGACGCGGATCGCAACCCCGGCCCGAGGTGCTGGAGTTCATCGAAGTGGCACGCGATCAGTCACGTCTGCGCCGCCCTCTGGCCTGACGCTGGCCGAGCTTCAAGCAACAAACGCAACACCGACCACAACCGCTCGTCATCACCGAACGCCACGTTGAAGCGCATCCACGGGCTGGGCTGCAGGTCGGTGGTGAACAGGTGCCCGGGGCCCAGCAGGATGTCGTGTTCCGTGGCCTGGTACGCAAGTTCGGTGGCGTTGTCGACCTGCGGGTGCCGCGCCCACAGGAACATGCCGGCCTTGGGTTCGTTGAACAGTTCGAAACCGTGGGCCTCCAGCTTTTCCGCCACTGCCTGGTGCGCGCGCGCCAGCCGGTCGCGCAGGCCACGCAGGTGCTTGCGCCAGCGCCCGTCGATCAGCGCGCCGTAGGTAAGGCGCTCGGCGAACTCCGAAGACGTGAGCCCCGAAATCATCTTGAGCTGGGCCAGGTCTTCGAGCACATCCGGGTGCGCCGCCACGTAGCCGACGCGCAGGTTGGGCGACACCGTCTTGGAAAAGCTGCTGATGTACACCACCCGCTGCAGTTGGTCCAGGCTGGCCAGCGAGGGGCGTGGTTCCGGGTCCAGGTCGGCATAGATGTCGTTTTCCACCACCGTGAACTGGTGGCGCTCGGCCAGTTGCACCACGCGGTGCAGGTGCGCCAAGCTGGCCACCGAACCGGTGGGGCTTTGCAGGCGCGGCTGGGTGAAGAACACCTTGGGCTCATGCACGCGGACCAGGTCTTCCAGCGCCGCCAGGTCGTAGCCGTTGGGGGTGCGCGGCACCCCGATCAGCCGCGCCCCCAGGAAGCGCAACGAAAACAGCAGGTTCGGGTAGCCGGGCTCGTCCACCAGCACCGCGTCGCCGGGCTGTACCAAGCGCCGGGCCACCATGTCCATGGCCTGGCTGGAGCCGTTGGTCAGCAGCACCTGCTCGGCCGTCATGGCAATTTCCTGTTCGGCCAGCATGTCGCGCACCAGCTGACGCAAGGGCAGGAACCCCTTGGGCTCGCCGTAGCCCCCCAGGTCCACCGGGTCGGACGCCAGGCTGCGCAGGCTGCGGCGCAGCCCTTCCTCGAACAGCCATTCGCCAGGCAGCCAACCGCAACCGGGCTTCAGATCCAGGTTGCGGTTCTCGAACACGCGGCGCAGATACCACATCGAGTCGAAGTGGTAGTTCACCCCCGAGTGTCCCGCCACGCTGGCGCTCACCTCGCGGCGTCGCACGAAAAAACCGGAATGCGGGCGCGAGACGAAATAGCCCAGCGCCACCAGCCGGTCGTAGGCATCCACCACGGTATACACGCTCACCCCATGCGCGTGGGCGAACTGGCGGATCGACGGGGCCTTGGCCCCCGGCCGCAGAGCGCCGGACTCGATCAGGCCCCGGAACCCTTCCACGATCTGGGTGACGAGCGGGGTGGCATCTTGCGGATCGAGCGTGAACATGTAAGGATTAGGGTTGGACTGTATCGGTCGGTGGGGCTGCACAGTGTGTCGGCCTCGACCGCCTGTCTGTATATGTTAACGAGGTGGTCACGGCCCCTACAGTGCAGGCTGGCCCATGCGTGCTGTCGCAAGGGCACGCCACCCTCCAGGAGCCCATCATGCACCGCGACCCCAACCTCACCGAAGCCAAGACCAACGCCACCCTCATGGCGCGCCGCCGCGCCGCCCTGCCCGCCGGCCTGGGCCAGACCTACGAGGTCTTTGCCGAGCGCGCCGAGAACGCCGAAATCTGGGACGTGGAAGGCCGCCGCTACATCGACTTCGCCGGCGGGATTGCGGTGCTCAACACCGGCCACCGCCACCCGAAAATTGTGGAAGCTGTGAAGGCCCAGCTTGACCACTACCACCACACCTGCTTCCAGGTGGTGGCCTACGAGCCCTACGTGGAACTGGCCGAACGCCTGATCGCCAAGGCTCCGGGCAACTTCCCCAAGAAAGCCTACTTCCTGTCCACCGGCGCCGAGGCAGTGGAAAACGCCGTCAAGATCGCCCGCGCAGCCACCAAGCGCCAAGCCGTCATCGCCTTCGGCGGCGGCTTCCATGGCCGCACGCTGCTGGGCATGGCCCTTACCGGCAAGGTGGCCCCGTACAAAGCGGGCTTCGGCCCCTTCCCGGCCGAGATCTACCACGCCGAATTCCCGAACCCGCTGCACGGCGTGAGCGTGGCCGACGCCCTTCGCTCGGTGGAACACATCTTCAAGTACGACGTGGAAGCCGAGCGCGTGGCGGCCATCATCCTGGAACCGGTGCAGGGTGAAGGTGGCTTCTACGTGGCCCCGCCCGAGTTCGCGCAGGCGCTGCGCGCCCTGTGCGACAAGCACGGCATTGTGCTGATTGCCGACGAGGTGCAGACCGGCGCTGGCCGCACCGGCACCTGGCTGGCCTGCGAACAGTGGGGCGTGGCGCCCGACCTCATCACCATGGCCAAGAGCATGGCGGGCGGCTTCCCACTCTCGGCCGTGATCGGCAAGGCCGAGCTGATGGACAAACCGCTGCCTGGCGGCCTGGGCGGCACCTACGCCGGCAGCCCCCTGGCCTGCGCCGCCGCACTGGCCGTGCTGGACGTGTTCGAGGAAGAAAAGCTGCTGGAACGCTCCAACACCGTGGGCGAGCGCCTGATGGACGGCCTGCGTGCCATGGCTGCCCAGCACGTGGAAATCCAGGACGTGCGCGGCCTGGGCTCCATGATCGCCATCGAACTGTTCGAAGACGGCGACCACAGCAAGCCGGCCGCTGAACTCACCAAGCGCATGTGCGCCGAAGCGCTCAAGCGCGGACTGGTGCTGCTGTCGTGCGGCGTGTACGCCAACGTCATCCGCATTCTGGTGCCCATCACCGCCAGCGACGCGCTGCTGGATGAGGGCCTGGCCATCATGGCCGAGGCCCTGAAGGCGGCGAAGGGTTGATGGACGGGGCTGTGCGCCCCATCAAGCCAGCGCAATGATTTGATCCAACACGCCGCAAACCTCCTGAAAAGCGGCTTCTGGCAGCCGCTTCATGGGGTGGGGACTGGCTTGACGCACCCGCCAATCGAAAGACTTGGGTTGGTGACACCGCACAAAGCTGGTTTTGCCCGCTTCGGGGCAACCGGCTTGGCCAGCCACCTCGGCAAAGGGGTTCAAAGTATTGGCTACCGGGGAGCGTAGTCACGTTCCTCCAGGTCCAGACGATCCTCCTCGAGCGCAATTGCCAAGTCACGCGCGAGCGCAAAGCGAAGAAGCGGCGAGAGAAGCTTGCGAATCCCGCGTAGGGGCATCTGCACCGTGCTCGTGACCCGCGTTCGACCGTTGTCCACAGACTCAAACGATTGAGTAATCAAAAGTCCAACGTTCGAACCTGACAGGCTGCGCAAAGTCGAGTTTCCATTCGCATGGCGCGACACCTCAATCTCGTCTTCCTGAACCAGGCCGAAGACGCGTCGGCGACCGGTGAACAGAAATCCGTCCTCCGTCTGGCGTACGTTCACGACCTCCAAGTCCGCATGGACCCGGGTCGAAGCGTGATGAGGCATATCTACAAACTGGGATCGCACAACCTCGACCGGGCGCGAGATGAGTTTCTCGCCTCGTACAACTATGTCTGTCATGTTCTTTCCATCTCTTCTGAACGCAAGTTAACGCTTCTAGAGCCTGCGCCAAGATCAGGCCGGTAACGCAGGGACCAGATCGGTTCATGACGCCTGACGTGCAATATACGCCCCAAGCGGCATATATTCATTCAAACCCCATCGGCTTTACTCCATCTCCACGGACGCAGGCCGGGTATTTGATTTTTTTTGACACCGCTATAAGGCGACAACCGGCCCAACGGCACACTCCCGCACCAGCCATTCCCTGAACACGGCCAGTGCCGGCCGTTCGGTGGCTTGCGGCTGCACCAGGTAATAGGCCCGCTGCGCTTTCAAGGGCCGCGCACAGGCCACCACCAGCGCGCCGCTGGCCAGTTCGTCCTGCACCAGCAGGGTGGGCATGAGGGCCACCCCCAAGCCGCTGATGGCGGCGGCAGCCTGCATGGAAAACAGTTCATACCTGGGCCCCGCCATGGCGCGGGCAGCGTCCACGCCCTGTGCGTCAAACCACTGGCGCCAAGCCTCGGGCCGGGTGGCCTGCTGCAGCAAGGGCATCTGGGCCACAGTATCCGGCTCCACCGCCTGCCCGCCCGCCAACAGGCACGGGCTGCACACGGGCAGCACGTCTTCGCCCATCAAATGGGTGGCTTGCGTTCCAGCCCATTGCTGCAGTTGCTGCAGTGTGCCTGCCCAGATGGCGGCGTCTATGCCCGTGTCGGTGAACAGGAAGGGGCGCGTGCGGGTTTCAAAGTGCACCAGCAGGTCGGGCTGTTCGGCGGCCAGCCCGTGCAGGCGCGGGATCAGCCAGCGGGTGGCAAAGGTGGGCACGGCGGCCATGGTCAGGCTGTCGCCCTGCCCGCGCCGGCCCATCAGTTCCACGGCGTCGCGCTCCAGCGCATCCAGCCGCTGGACCACGTGGCGAGCGTAGTCCGCCCCGGCGGGGGTGAGAACCATGCCGTGCTGCGTGCGGCGAAACAGGGGCACACCTAAAAAGTCCTCCAGCACCGCCACCTGGCGCGACACGGCGCCTTGCGTCAGGTTCAGCTCTTGCGCGGCACGGGTGAAGCTCTGGTGGCGGGCGGCAGCCTCGAAGCAGTTCAAGGCCTGGGTGGAGGGCAGTTTGCGTCGCATGGTCAGTGCAGACTAGCACACCATTCAATACAAAATCTCATATCTGAAGGAAAAATTTTCGCTTGCCAGTGCGCGGGCGTGCTCTTAGCATGAGCCCATCTGCAACCTTCCACATGTGAGACAAACCCATGGCCTCCAACGCACGTTTCTCCTGGTCCGACCCCTTCCTGCTGGACGACCAGCTCACCGACGACGAGCGCCAGGTGCGCGACGCGGCCCACGCCTACTGCCAGGAACGCCTGCTGCCCCGCGTGCAAGACGCCTTCCGCAACGAGAAGACGGACCGCTCCATCTTCAACGAGATGGGTGAACTGGGCCTGCTGGGCCCGACCATTCCCGAGCAGTACGGCGGCGCCGGCCTGAACTACGTGTGCTACGGCCTGGTGGCGCGCGAGGTGGAGCGCGTGGACAGCGGCTACCGCAGCATGATGAGCGTGCAAAGCTCGCTGGTGATGGTGCCGATCAATGAATTCGGCACCGAGGCGCAGAAGCAGAAGTACCTGCCCAAGCTGGCCACGGGCGAATGGGTGGGCTGCTTTGGCCTGACGGAACCCAACCACGGCTCCGACCCCGGCAGCATGATCACCCGCGCCAAGAAGGTGCCGGGCGGCTACAGCCTGAGCGGCGCCAAGATGTGGATCACCAACTCCCCCATTGCCGACGTGTTCGTGGTGTGGGCGAAGGACGACGGCGGCCAAATCCGTGGCTTCATTCTGGAAAAGGGCTGGAAGGGCCTGAGCGCCCCCGCCGTGCACGGCAAGGTGGGCCTGCGCGCCTCCATCACCGGTGAAATTGTGATGGACGAGGTGTTCTGCCCCGAAGAAAACGCCTTCCCCGAGGTGCGCGGCCTCAAGGGCCCCTTCACCTGCCTGAACAGCGCGCGCTATGGCATTGCCTGGGGTGCCCTGGGCGCCGCCGAGGACTGCTTCCACCGTGCCCGCCAGTATGTGCTGGACCGCCAACAGTTCGGCCGCCCGCTGGCCGCCAACCAGCTCATCCAGAAGAAGCTGGCCGATATGCTCACCGACATCAGCCTGGGCCTTCAGGGCTGCCTGCGCCTGGGCCGCATGAAGGACGAAGGCAAGGCTGCGGTGGAGATCACCTCCATCCTCAAGCGCAACAGCTGCGGCAAGGCGCTGGACATTGCCCGCATGGCGCGCGACATGATGGGCGGCAACGGCATCAGCGACGAATTCGGCGTCGCCCGCCACCTGGTGAACCTGGAAGTGGTGAATACCTACGAGGGCACGCACGACATCCACGCCCTCATCCTGGGACGTGCCATCACCGGCATTGCCGCGTTCTCCAACTGAGCCCCAGAGCGCCCCGCCCATGGCCTTGCCCGACTTTCGCCCCCCTGCCCCACCCCCGCGCCCGCTGGAAGGCGTGAAGGTGCTGGACCTTTCGCGCGTGCTGGCCGGCCCCTGGGCCGGGCAGATCCTGGCCGACTACGGCGCCGACGTGCTGAAGGTGGAGCGCCCCGGCAGCGGTGACGACACCCGCACCTGGGGCCCACCCTGGTGGGGCGAAGGGCCAGACCGCGTGGCGGCCTACTTCCTGTGCGCCAACCGGGGCAAACGCTCGGTGGCCATAGACATTGCCAGCCCCGAAGGCATCCAGCAGGTGCGCGAACTGGCCCGCGAGGCCGACGTGCTGATCGAGAACTACAAGGTCGGCCAGCTCGCCAAGTATGGGCTGGACGCCCCTAGCCTGCAGGCCCTCAACCCGGGGCTGATCTACTGCTCCATCACCGGCTACGGGCAGACTGGGCCGCTCTCGCACAAGGCGGGTTACGACTTCGCCATCCAGGCCGAAGGCGGGTTGATGAGCATCACCGGCAACCAGGGCGAGGAACCGCAGAAGGTGGGTGTGGCCGTGACCGACCTGATGACCGGCGTGTACGCGGCCACGGCCATACTGGCCGCGCTGCACGAGCGCCAGCGCACCGGCAAGGGCCGGGTGATCGACGCCGCCCTGTTCGACGTGCAGGTGGCCATGCTGGCCAACCAGGCGAGCAACCAGCTCGTGGGCCAGACGCGCCCCACCCGTATGGGCAATGCCCACCCCAACATCGTGCCCTACCAGGTGTTCCCCACCCGCGACGGGCACATGGTGCTGGCCGTGGGCAACGACGGGCAGTTCACCCGCTTCTGCGAAGCCGCCGGCCACGCCGCCGTGGCGCGCGACGCCCGCTTCGCCACCAACCCCTCCCGCGTGGAGCACCGCCAGACGCTGGTGCCCCTGATCACCGGCTGGACGCTGGAGCGCGACACCGCCGAATGGGTGCGCGTGCTCGACCAGGCCGGCGTGCCCTGCGCCCCCATTCTGGACGTTGCCCAGGTGATGGAACACCCCCATGTGGTCGCGCGCGGCATGGCGCTGCCCGCCCACGACGACCAGCCTCCCATGGTGGCCCACCCCATGCTGTTCGACGGCCAGCGCCCCACCGCCGGCCTGCCGCCCCCAGCACTCGGTGCCGACGAGCCGGGCTGGGACACCCCGCCGAACTGACCCCCTGCTGCCCGTCAGGAAGACGACGCCAGGGCCGGAGCGATCCGGCCCTGTTTTTTTGCCTTGAATTGCCCCGAATTGGTGCATTTCGCACACCCACAAGGCATGCCTGACACCCCTATGCACTACAGGGTTTCTATGTATAGGACGGGCGAACTGCACAGCGGCCTCTGTACAGGTGGCATCTGTATATGTCGAGGTGGCACCAGGCGGATTACAGTTATTGGCACTATCCGCCTGCCATCACCCCGCCTACATGCACAAACCGCAACCGCTCGTCACGTTCGCCGGCGTACAAAAAACCTACGACGGCGCCAGCCTCGTGGTCCGCGACCTGAACCTCGATATCCAGAAAGGTGAATTCCTCTCGCTGCTGGGCCCTTCCGGCTCGGGCAAGACCACCACGCTCATGATGCTCGCGGGCTTCGAAACGCCCACCGCCGGCGAGATCCTGCTCGACGGCAAGGCCATCACCCGCACCCCGCCGCACAAGCGCAACTTCGGCATGGTGTTCCAGAACTACGCGCTGTTTCCGCACATGACGGTGGCCGACAACATCGCCTACCCGCTGCGGGTGCGCAAGCTGGCGTCGGCCGAGCGCGAGGCCAAGGTCAAGCGCGCCCTGGACATGGTGCAGATGGGCCCCATGGGCGGCCGTTACCCGTCGCAGCTATCGGGTGGCCAGCAGCAGCGCGTGGCCCTGGCCCGCGCCCTGGTGTTCGACCCCCAACTCGTGCTGATGGACGAGCCCCTGGGCGCCCTGGACAAGCAGTTGCGTGAGCACATGCAGATCGAGCTCAAGGCCCTGCACCGCCAGCTCGGCATCACCTTCGTGTACGTGACCCACGACCAGGCCGAGGCGTTGACCATGTCGGACCGGGTGGCGGTGTTCAACGAAGGCGTGATCCAGCAGATCGACCCGGTGGACCGCCTGTACGAAGAGCCGGTGAACCGCTTCGTGGCCGGCTTCGTGGGCGACAACACCGTGCTCGAAGGCCGCAGCGGCGGTGCCGACACCTTGCTGCTGGAAGGCGGCCTCCGGTTGCGCGGCCGCTCCATGCAGCCCTGCCCGGCCGAACAACGGGCACAGGCGAGCATCCGCCCCGAACGCATTGCCGTGGCCACCGAGGCCCACACCCACAACGTGCTCGACGCCACGCTGCGCGACGTCATCTATTTCGGCGACCACCTGCGCCTGCGGTGCACGGTGCAGGGCCAGCCCGAAATCAGCGTGAAGGTCCCGCTGGACCATGCCGGCTCGCTCGGCACCGGCAGCCGCGTGCGGCTGTACCTGCCGCCGGAACACCTTCGCCTGTACCCCTGACCGTACCCCTCCCTTTCCCTCAACCCTTCCCAAAGGAAACCTCGCTATGACCCGCAAAAAACTCCTTGCCATGGCGGCCACTGTGGCCGTGTCCCTGCCGGTGCTTGCCCAGTCCAACCTGACCGTGGTGAACTTTGGCGGTGCCAACGGCGTGGCCCAGCAGAAGGCCTACATCGAGCCCTTTGAGAAGTCGGGCAACACCAAAGTCACCATGGTGGAGTACAACGGCGAAATGGCCCGCATCAAAGCCATGGTGGAAGCCCGCCGCGTCACGTGGGACGTGGTGGAAGTGGAGAGCCCGGACATCAGCCGCGGCTGCGACGAAGGCCTGTTTGAGAAACTCGACTGGTCGAAGGTGGGCAACAAGGCCGACTTCCAGCCGGCAGCGGTGCACGAGTGCGGCGTGGGCACCTTCGTGTGGTCCACCGTCATGGCCTACAACGCCGACAAGATTCAAAACCCGCCCACCAGCTGGGCCGATTTCTGGAACGTGGGCAAGTACCCTGGCAAGCGCGGCATGCGCAAGGGTGCCCGCTACAACCTGGAATTCGCGCTCATGGCCGACGGCGTGAAGCCCGCCGACGTGTACAAGGTGCTGGCCACCCGCGAAGGGGCCGACCGCGCCTTTCGCAAGATGACCGAACTCAAGCCCCACATCCAGTGGTGGGAAGCCGGCGCCCAGCCGCCCCAGTTCCTGGTGGCTGGCGACGTGGCGCTGAGCACCGTGTACAACGGCCGTATCGACGCCGCCCAGCGCGAAGGCCGCAACCTCAAGATCAACTGGGTGGGCAGCATCTATGACCTGGACTACTGGGTGATCCCGAAAGGCAGCCCCAACAAGGAAGCCGCCCACAGGTTCATTGCCCTGGCCAGCACGCCGGAAGCCCAGGCCAACTACGCCCGCAACATTGCCTACGGCCCCACCAACAACAAGGCCCTGGCACTGCTGGACGCCAAGACGCTGGCCGAACTGCCCACTGCACCGACCAACGCCAAGGAAGCGCTGCAGTTCAACGTTGGCTTCTGGGCCGACCAGGGTGAAGCCCTGGAACGCCGTTTCGCCTCCTGGGCCGCACAGTAAGCACCGTTCCCGACCGGCACCATGACCAGCAGCACCCTCACGTCCATCAACACCGCCGACCTGAGCCGGCAACTCGGCCGCGCCCAGCGCCGCAAGCAGTTGCGGGCCCTGGCCCTGATCAGTCCGTTGTTGATTTTTCTGTTGGTGTTCTTCATGGTGCCGCTCGGCTCGCTGCTGACCCGCGCCGTTGAAAACCCCGAGGTGGCCAACGTGCTGCCTCGCACCGGCCAGGCACTGGCCGACTGGGACCGCACCAGTGCCCCACCCGACCAGGCCTTCAGTGCCTTGCTGCAAGACCTGGGCTCGCTCGACAGCAGCTCGCAGGCCGGCATTCTGGCCCGGCGACTCAACAGCGAGGTGCCGGGCGCCCGTTCGCTGGTCATGGGCACCTTCCGAGCCCTTCCCCTGGGTGAACCGTCCAGCCCCGCAGAAGCACGGGCCGCACTCATCGAACACGACGAACGCTGGGAAGAACTCACCTACTGGCAAGCCATTGCCAAGAACAGCCAGCGCTGGACCCCCGATTACCTGCTCGCCTCCATCGACCTGCGCCGCGACGCCACGGGCAGGGTCATGGCCGTGGACCCGGAGCAGGCGGCCTTCCGCACCATCCTCGTCCGCACCTTCGAGATCAGCCTGGTGGTCACCGTGGTGGCCCTGCTGATGGCCTACCCGCTGGCCTACTGGCTCTCCACCCTACCCGAGCGCAAGGCCAACCTGATGCTGATCCTGGTGCTGCTGCCCTTCTGGACCTCGGTGCTGGTGCGCATTGCCTCCTGGATCGTGCTGCTTCAGAACAACGGGCTGGTGAATCGCTTCCTCATGTGGCTCGGCGCCACCGATGCGCCCATCCCGCTGCTGTTCAACCGCGTGGGCGTGGTGATCGCCATGGTCCACATCCTGCTGCCCTTCATGATCCTGCCTTTGTACAGCGTGATGAAGACCGTGCCGGTGAACTATATGCGCGCCGCCGTGTCACTGGGCAGCAGCCCCCTGCACGCCTTCTTCAAGGTGTACCTGCCCCAGACCTACCCTGGCGTGGCCGCAGGCAGCCTACTGGTGTTCATCACCAGCATCGGCTACTACGTGACGCCCGCGCTGCTCGGCGGCCCCGCCGACCAGATGCTGAGCTACTACGTGGCCTACTACACCAACGTGGAAGTGAACTGGGGCATGGCCGCCGCGCTGGGCTCGGTGCTCCTGGTGGCCACCCTGGTGCTGTACAGCCTATATCGCAAGGTCACGCGCTCCGAACTTTCGCTGGGTTGAGCCCCGCAGACACCGCATGAAAACACTGCTGCCCGACTTCCCTGCCTACGCCACCTTCAGCGACAAACTCGGCTGGTACGCCTTGCGCCTGGGCGCGCTGGGCGTGCTGGGCTTCCTGATGTTGCCGGTTTTCGTGATCATGCCGCTGTCGTTTTCCGACAGCTCCTTCCTGGCCTACCCGATCGAAAACTGGTCGCTGCGCTGGTACGAGGACATGTTCTCTTCCAACGCCTGGGCGCGCGCTGCCAAGAACAGCTTCATCGTGGCCCCGGCGGCCACCCTGCTGGCCACCGTGCTGGGCACCCTGGCGGCCATGGGCCTGGCCAGCGCACGCTTTCCCGGCAAGGGCTTCATCACCGCCCTGCTGATCGCCCCCATGGTGGTGCCCATCGTGGTGGTGGGCGTGAGCAGCTACCTGTTCTTTGCTCGCTGGGGGCTCAACGAGTCGTTCACCGGGCTGATCCTGATCCACGCGGCGCTGGGCACACCCTTCGTGGTCACCACCGTGCTGGCCACGCTGCAGAACTTCAACTTCAACCTCGTGCGCGCCAGCCTGAGCCTGGGCGCCAGCCCGCTGGAAACTTTTTTCCGCGTCACGCTGCCGGTGATCGCGCCGGGCGTGATCTCGGGGGCGCTGTTCGCCTTCGCCACCTCGTTCGACGAGGTGGTGGTGACGCTGTTCCTGGCCGGTCCGGACCAGGTGACGCTGCCTCGCCAGATGTTCACCGGCATCCGGGAAAACATTTCCCCCACCATTGCAGCCGTGGCCACCCTGCTCACCATCTTCACCACGGCCCTGATGCTCACGTTGGAGTGGCTGCGCGGGCTCAGAAAGTAACATCCCGAGATGGCCTTCACCACCGACACCACGCTGACCGGCCGGCACGTCCAGCTGGTGCCCCTGCGGCTCTCGCATCACGACGAACTGGTCGAAGCGGTGTGCGACGGCGAGCTCTGGAAGCTCTGGTACACCAGCATCCCGACCCCGCAGGGCATGGCGACCGAGATCCAGCGGCGCCTGAACCTGCAGCAAAGCGGCAGCATGCTGCCGTTCGCCGTGCTCGATGCGAGTGGCAGGGCCGTCGGCATGACCACCTTCATGAATATCGACGCGGCCAACCGCCGGGTCGAAATCGGCTCCACCTGGTACCGGGCGTCGGTCCAGCGCACGGCCCTCAACACCGAGGCCAAACGCCTGTTGCTCGCCCATGCCTTCGAGGCCCTGGACTGCATTGCCGTGGAATTCCGCACCCACTGGTTCAACCACGCCAGCCGGCGGGGGATCGAGCGGCTCGGCGCCAAGCTCGACGGGGTGCTACGTTCGCACCAGATCAACCGCCACCCGGACGCCCAAGGCGCGCTACGCGACACCTGCGTGTACAGCATCGTCGCGGCCGAGTGGCCGAGCGTGAAGGCCCACCTCGACTTCCTGCTGTCACGCCCCCGCCCCTGACCCATGAGCACTTCCTCTGCCTTCAACCAACCCCTGGGCGGTAACGAGATGCCCCGATTCGGTGGCCCCGCCACCATGATGCGCCTGCCCGGCGCCACCAGCCCCGAAGGGCTGGACGCCTGCTTCATCGGCGTGCCGCTGGACATCGGCACCAGCCACCGGCCCGGCGCACGCTTCGGCCCGCGCCAGATACGGGCCGAGTCCTGCCTGATCCGCCCCTACAACATGGCCACCGGCGCCGCCCCTTTCGACGCCCTGCAGGTGGCCGACCTGGGCGACGTGGCCATCAACACCTTCCACCTGCCCAAGTCGGTGGACATCATCGAGCAGCACTACCGCCCCGTGGTCGACAGTGGCTGCATCCCGCTTACCCTGGGTGGCGATCACACCATCGTGCTGCCCATCCTGCGGGCGGTGGCGGCCAAGCATGGCCCGGTGGCGCTCATCCACGTGGACGCCCACGCCGACGTCAACCCCGACATGTTCGGCGAGCCGCTGGCGCACGGCACCCCCTTCCGCCGCGCGGTGGAAGAGGGCCTGCTGCAAGGCAACAAGGTCTGGCAGATCGGCCTGCGCGGCAGCGGCTACTCGGCCGAAGACTTCGACTGGCCGCGCCAGCAGGGTTTCACCATCGTGCCCGCGCACGAGGTGTGGTGGCAATCGCTGGCACCACTGATGGCGCGCATCCGCGAAGCCATCGGGCCCGACACCCCCACTTACCTGAGCTTCGACATCGACGGCATCGACCCCGCCTACGCGGGCGGCACCGGCACGCCCGAAATTGGCGGGCTCAACGTGCCGCAGGCGCTGGAGATCGTGCGCGGCTGCCGGGGCCTCAACCTCGTGGGCTGCGACCTGGTCGAGGTATCACCCGCCTACGACCCGTCTGGCAACACGGCACTTCTGGGCGCCAACCTGCTGTACGAGATGCTGTGCGTGCTGCCCGGCGTGAAATACCGGTGACTGCACGGTCAACGCTTTGGCGCTAACCTTTTCTTTTTGCCTACACCTAGAGAGACAACCATGGACATGAAGGCCTCCCCCCTCGCGCAACTGAAGGATCCCACCCTGCTCAAGACCGACGCGCTGATCAACGGCCAGTGGGTGGCTGGCGGCAGCCGTTTTGACGTGCTCGACCCCGCCACCGGCCAGAAGCTGGCCGACGTGGCCAACCTGGGCCCGGCAGACGCTGAAGCAGCCATTGCCGCAGCCAACGCCGCCTGGGGCGCCTGGAAGAACAAGACCGCCAAGGAACGCAGCAACATCCTGCGCAAGTGGTACGACCTGCTGATGGCCAACCAGGACGACCTGGGCCGCCTGATGACCGCCGAGCAGGGCAAGCCGCTGCCCGAAGCCAAGGGCGAAGTCGCCTACGGCGCCAGCTTCGTGGAGTGGTTTGCCGAAGAGGCCAAGCGCGTCAACGGTGAAACCCTGCCCCAGTTCGACAACAACCGCCGTCTGCTGGTGCTCAAGCAGCCCATCGGCGTTTGCGCGGCCATCACGCCGTGGAACTTCCCGCTGGCCATGATCACCCGCAAGGTGGCTCCGGCACTCGCCGCAGGCTGCCCTGTCGTCATCAAGCCCGCGGAACTCACGCCACTCACCGCCCTGGCCGCCGCCGAGCTGGCCATCCGCGCGGGCATTCCTGCGGGCGTGCTCAACGTCATCACCGCCGACAGCGCCAACTCCATTGCCGTGGGCAAGGTCATTTGTGCCAGCGACGTGGTTCGCCACCTCAGCTTCACCGGCTCCACCGAAGTGGGCCGCATCCTCATGGCGCAGTGCGCGCCCACCGTCAAGAAGATGTCGCTGGAACTGGGCGGCAACGCCCCCTTCATCGTCTTTGACGACGCGGACATCGACTCCGCCGTGGAAGGTGCCTTTGCCAGCAAGTACCGCAACGCGGGGCAGACTTGCGTGTGCTCCAACCGCATCTACGTGCAAGAGGGTGTGTACGACGAGTTCGTGACCAAGTTCGCCGCCAAGGTGGCCACCGCCAAGGTGGGCAACGGCTTTGACGAAGGCGTGAACCAGGGCCCGCTGATCGAAGAAGCCGCGCTGGAAAAAGTTCAGCGCCATGTGGATGACGCCAAGGCCAAGGGTGGCCGCGTGCTGGTGGGTGGCAAGCGCCTGCAAGGGCAGTTCTTCGAGCCTACCGTGGTGGCAGACGCCACAGCTGACATGCTCTGCGCCCGCGAGGAAACCTTCGGCCCCTTCGCTCCGGTCTTCAAGTTCAAGACCGAGCAGGAAGCCATTGACGCCGCCAACAACACCGAGTTCGGCCTGGCCAGCTACTTCTACAGCCGCGACATCGGGCGCATCTACCGCGTGGGCGAGGCGCTGGAATACGGCATGGTCGGCATCAACGTGGGCATTCTGGCCACCGAGCACGTGCCTTTTGGCGGCGTCAAGCAGTCTGGCCTGGGCCGCGAAGGCTCGCATTACGGCATGGACGACTACGTCGAGATCAAGTACCTGTGCGTGGGCGATATCCTCAAGTGATGCCAGCCTGAGCCATGCGCTCGCTGCAGGGGGCCCCAACACGGGGCCCTTTGTCTTTACACTCGCACGCAACCCCATTCATTGCCTTGCCCCATGCCGTCTGCCCTGCGCCAGTGCCTGCACCTGGCCATCGCCCTGTTCGTCTGGAGCGGACTCGCTCCCGCCACAGCCTGGGCCGAACCCCGTCCACAGATCGCGCTGGTCCTGTCCGGCGGAGGGGCCCGGGGCTTTGCCCACGTGGGCGTGCTCAAGGCATTGGAAGAAGCCCGCGTGCCGGTGGACATGGTGGTCGGCACCTCCATGGGCGCGATCATCGGCGGCTTGTACGCCAGCGGCATGACGCCAGCGGAACTGGAGCGCGAAATCCTGTCGGTGGACTGGGACAGCCTGTTCTCCGGGCGGGCACCACGGCGCTCGCTTTCGCAGCGCCAGAAGGAAGAGGACTTCACCTTCTCGCCCGTGTTGCAACTCGGCTTTCGGGAGGGCCAGTTCGTGCTGCCCAGCGGGGCCGTTTCCAGCCGCTCGCTGGAACTGCTGCTGCGGCGCTACACCCTGCACACACGGGCTCTCGCCGATTTCGACGAACTGCCCATCCCGTTTCGCGCCGTGGCCACCGACATGGTCAGCGGTGAGGCGGTGCTGCTGCAACAGGGCGACCTGGCAGCCGCGTTGCGGGCCAGCATGTCGGTACCCGGTGTGTTCTCGCCGCTGGAGTGGGAGGGCCGGTTGCTCGGCGACGGCGGCCTGGTCAACAACCTGCCGGTGGACGAGGCCCGGCGCATGGGTGCCGACCGGGTGATCGCCGTCAACATCAGCACCCCCCTGGCCAGCCGCGAGAGCCTGGACAGCGTGATCGGCGTCACGCTGCAGATGATCAACATCCTCACCGAGCAGAACGTGCAGCGTGCCACCGCCCTGCTGACGCACGACGACCTGCTGCTGCAGCCCCAGCTCGGTGAACTGACTTCGGCCAGCTTCGACCGGGCCGATGCACTGGTCCGGCTCGGCCTGCGCTATGGTGAGAGCGTGGCCGCCTCGCTTGAGCGCTTCGCCCTGCCCCCGCAGGATTACCTTGCCTGGCAGGAGCAGCGGCGGGAACGCCATGCCACGCTGATGGCCAGCCTGCCCGACACGCTGGCCTTTGTCCGCCTGCAAGGCGCCCATGAACAACAAACACCGAGGCTGCTGCGCCAGCTCGATGTCCAACCCGGCGACGCCCTGCAACCCGCCGCCGTGGAAGCCGACCTGCAGCGGCTGATCGCCCTCGACGACACCCGCCGCATCGACTACCGGCTCGAGCGCGACCCCGACACCGGCCAGGAAGGACTCACCTACACCCTGGGCGACGACCCGGGCGGGCTGCACCAATTCCGCGTGGGGCTGGACCTGAGAACCGATTTTCAGGGGCTCGGCGATTTCAGCCTGCGCCTCAGCCACACCCGCCGCGACCTGACGACGCTCGGGGCCCAGTGGCGCAGCCACCTGGAACTGGGGGCCACCGTAGGCGCCGGGGTGGAGCTGTACCACCCCCTGGGGCGGGATCGGCAATGGTTCGTCAGCGCCTATGCCGACCACGAACTGCGCAAGATCGAGTGGTTCGATCCCCAGGGCGACCCGTATGCGCTGTTCCGCCGCCGCACCAGCCGCATCGGCCTTGATCTGGGCTGGCACCTGGGTCGCACGCAGGAGGCTGGCGATCTGCGTCTGGGCCTGCTGGGTGCCCGGCGCCAGTCCATGCCCGACTACGTGAACGCCCCGGGGGCACAGACCATCACCGCCATCGCTTGGACCGAAGCCGCCTGGCGCCTGGCCTGGGTGACGGACCAGCTCGACCGTGCACACTTTCCCACAAGCGGCCACCGCTACACGCTGGACACTCAGCAGGGGCACTACCGGGTACTTGGCCAGCGAACCGACTTCGCACGCTGGAACCTGACCGCCCAGCACGCCTTCAGCAATGGCCCGCACACCTGGAACACCTACCTGCGCCTGGCGCACTCCAGTGCGGTGGCCCCCGGCGCGGTGGACGAGTACGCCCTGGGAGGCTTCCACAACCTTTCGGGCTACCGGCTGGGCCAACTGGCAGGCAACCGCCTGGCCCTGCTGCGCCTGGGCTACTACCAGCGACTGCCCTATCAGCCTGGCCTCGTCCGCAGCCTGTTCATAGGCGGCACCCTGGAAACCGGCACCGCGTGGACGGACGGCCCCTTGGCCCCACCGGGCTCCGAACAGAGGCGCTGGCGCCTGGGCTCCAGCCTGTACATCGGGGCGGACACCGGCATCGGCCCGCTGTACCTGGGACTGGTGCACGCGCCACGGGGATACAGCGGTCTGTATTTCGTGCTGGGCCGGCCTTGAACCCACCCAAGCGCTCCAACCAGCGAGCCTGAACTGCTACACTACGCGGCTGAAATACGCGGCTGTCGTTCAATGGTAGGACCTGAGCTTCCCAAGCTCAAGACGTGGGTTCGATTCCCATCAGCCGCTCCACTGCATCATTCTGCGGACTTCCGCAGAAGTCCAAGAGAGTCTGCAAGTCGTTGCCACACAAGGACTTTTCCTCTCTTTGACGTTCTGCCGCGGTCCACTGCGATCCATCTACAGCCGGGACTTTTAAGTCCACAAACAAGTCCATTTTTGCGGGCGCGGCTGATTCCGGATTGTTGATGGAGGGGCGAGGTCGACGTGACCAGCATCTGGTTCCTGACTCATGTTCAGGAGCAAGAGCATGGCACTCTC
>JAUVXK010000128.1 GCA_030603635.1 Burkholderiales bacterium
GTACAGCTTGCCGTCGGCCTTCACGATCGCCACCACGTCCGTGCTCTGGCCCATCTTCAGCCGGGTCTGTACGTCCGGCTCCGTCCCCGCCGGGATCATGAACGCCGCCGCCATCGGCACCGGGTTCTTCTCCACCAGCAGGTAGATCTCCGTCGTGTTCGGCAGCTTGCTGATCGCGCCCACCGGCACCACAGCACCGTTTTCGGCAATGTCCGGCGACACGATCGTCACCTGGTCGTTGGCCGACACGCTGCCGCCCAACGCCTTGACGGCGTCCTGCAGGTTCTTCGCGTCAAAACCGGCTCGGCCAGCGGCCATCGCCTGCTCGGCCGTCACAATGCCCAGCGACAGCAGCGTGGCCATCGCGCCCGTGCTCTTCAGTACGGTTCGGCGGGTGGTTATCGTCTTCATGGAATGACTCCTGAAAGTGAAAAAGTGGCAAGAAGACACTCACCACGAAAGCTTGACATAGATCAAGACTAACCGCAGTCGGGCCCTTGCGCATTAGTGAAAACACCGAATGCTTATATTCTATATTTCGAATAGAAATACCCAAGAGCCTCCATCAAAGTGCTACAGAGGCCAAGCACTTTTTACATTACAAAACTATTTGATCCAATTCAGCGCATCCCTGAACGCGGGGTGCTCACAGTGCCGCAGCCATTCAAAAGCCACCATCTCGCTGGTGACCAATTCAACCCCATTGCCGGCAAGCCGGTCAAAGGCAGCGTCCCTGTCGCGCTCGCGGCGAGAACTGCAGGCGTCGGTGACGACCCAGACATCGAACTCCTGCTCCAGCAGGCCCAAGGCGGTCTGGAGCAGACAGACATGGGCCTCGCAACCCGCCAGCACGATGGTGTTGCGTGAAGGTGCCGGGCGATCGTTTTTCTGCAGGTGCTTCGGCAGGCTGCGCGCATTTCCGCCGGGCCGGGTCACGGGTCGCAGCACCTGGGGCAGGTCTGACTCGCAGGCATCGAAATGCATCTTGGCGAACGTTTTCTGGCACAGAGCCCGCAATTCGGGGGCATTCGGCCCGAGTTTGTCGGGGTTTTGCTCGGTTCCCCAGACGGGCACCTTCATGAGCTGCGCCATGCGGGCAAGAAACACTGCCCGGGCCAATGCATCACTGCCCTGCCAGATGGCGGGCATGAGCCGGGACTGGTAATCCACCAGGACCAACTGGCTATCGTCGGCATCGATCATCATGGGAAACACGCTCCTCTTCAAAGTTTGCTCAAAAAAACCACAGCAACCCATTGACCTCAATGGATTTTCCGTTTAACTTGCACGCCATGATGAAGCACCTGTGGTCAGCAACGTCACACGGTCTGATGTGCGCGGCACTGGGCCTGGGGCTGATTGTGCCTGCAGCGGCCAGCCCCGCCGATCCCCTCGCCGACTTTTTGCAACAGAACGGCTGGCTGCGGGTGGAGCCACTCGCCTCGGCTCCAAACAGGGCGGAGAGACCTGCCCACTCCCGGCTGGTGGTCCATGCATTGGGGTTCGTTGGCGTGCCCTACCGGCTGGGCGGGGGTAGCTATGACGAAGGTTTTGACTGCAGCGGCTTCGTGCAGGCCAGTTTCCAGGAGAGCCTGGGCATCCGCCTTCCCCGGCGCGTGGTCGAACAGGCCCATGCCACCACGCCGATCGAGCCATCCGCGCTGGTACCGGGCGATCTGGTGTTCTTCAATACCCTGGGCAGCCGCTACAGCCATGTGGGCATCTACGTAGGCGAGGGCCGTTTCATCCACTCCCCGCGTACCGGCGCCAGCATCCGCATGGAAAGCATGCACTCTTCCTACTGGTTCCCCCGGTTCACAGGGGCCCGCCGGGTGACCTGGGGCGACGAAGCCCAATGGTCGCAGGCCACACCCTGAAGGAGCGGCCTGAAAAGGAAAGGGGCGGTCACCCGCCCCGTCGTGGAAAAGGCCTCAGGCCGAAGCCGTCCCGGCCTTCTTGAGGATTGCGTACAACTCGTCCTTGAGCTGCAACTTCTGCTTCTTCAGGGTTTCGATTTCCTCATGGGTACCCGGGCTGATGCGGGCCTCCATGTTCTTGATCGCTTGGTCAAGCTCGTTGTGCTTGTCAAACAGCCGAGTGAAATGATGGTCGTTGCCTTTAAGCGTGGTGATCAGCTCGCGGTATTCTGGAAACATCTGGACTCCTGCATCGATGATGGGTGGGGCCGGATACCGGTGGCACCTCCCTGACGCCCGACTGTAACCCAGCGAATCCGTTTCGCCAAAACCCCCAGTCGCCTGTTTGCACGCGATTTGATCTTAAGCAAGCTTGACGCAATCCGCATAGTACCGTTTCTGTCCGTCTATGCCTTCCTCGACCACCAGGCCGTGAATGTCCGTCTCGAAACCCGGGCACTGCTGGTTGAATTCCCGCGAAAACTTCAGGTAGTCCACGATCTTCTTGTTGAACACCTCGCCAGGTATCAGCAACGGGATGCCAGGGGGGTACGGCGTGATCAGCGACGTGGTGATGCGGCCTTCGAGATCGTCCACCGGCACGCGCTCGGTGTTGCGGTGCGCGATCTGCGAGAACGCGTCCGTCGGCTTCATGGCCGGCGTCAGGTCGCTCAGGTACATCTCGGTCGTGAGGCGGGCGATGTCGTACTTGGCGTACATCTCGTGCACGAACTGGCACAGGTCCCGCAGACCCATTTTTTCGTAGCGGCGGTGCTTCTGGCAGAACTCCGGCAGGATGCGCCACATCGGCTGGTTGCGGTCGTAGTCGTCCTTGAACTGCTGCAGCGCGGTCAGCAGCGTGTTCCAGCGGCCCTTGGTGATGCCGATGGTAAACATGATGAAGAAGCTGTACAGCCCCGTCTTTTCCACCACCACCCCATGCTCGGCCAGAAACTTGGTGACGATGCTGGCCGGAATTCCACTGGCCGCAAAGTCGCCCTTCATGTTGAGGCCGGGTGTGACGATGGTCGCCTTGATCGGGTCGAGCAGGTTGAAACCCGGAGCCATGTCGCCAAAACCGTGCCAGGCTTCCTCGCCGTCGGCCGTCTGCACACCCTCGCTGTCGGTGCGTTTGAGCACCCAGTCGTTCGCGCGGCCGATGCCCTCTTCCGCCAGTTCCTCGGGCCCCCATACCTGGAACCACCAGTCGTTTTCGCCAAAGTCGGCCTCGACCTTGCGCATCGCACGGCGGAAGTCCAGCGCCTCGGCGATGCTTTCCTCCACCAGCGCGGTGCCACCGGGCGGCTCCATCATGGCCGCAGCGACGTCGCAGCTGGCTATGATGCTGTACTGCGGGCTGGTGCTGGTATGCATCAGGTAGGCTTCGTTGAACAGGTGGCGGTCCAGCGGCGTGGTCTGCGAGTCCTGCACCAGCACATGGCTGGCCTGGCTGATGCCCGCGAGCAGTTTGTGGATGGACTGGGTGGAGTACACCACCGAATGCTTGGGCCGGCCTCGCTTGCGGCCCATGGCGTGAAAGGTGCCATAGAAAGGGTGGAATGCGGCGTGCGGCAGCCAGGCTTCGTCGAAGTGCAGGTTGTCCACATAGCCATCGAGCATTTGCTTGATGGTCTCGGTGTTGTAGAGCACGCCGTCGTAGGTGGACTGAGTGAGCGTGAGGATGCGCGGCTTCACGGTCTTGGGGTCCACCCCCTTGAGGAGCGGGTTGGCGGCAATCTTGGCCTGGATGGCTTCGGGCGAGAACTCGCTTTGCGGAATCGGCCCGATGATGCCGTAGTGGTTGCGCGTGGGCTTGAGGAACACCGGGATGGCCCCGGTCATGATGATGCTGTGCAGGATGGACTTGTGGCAGTTGCGGTCCACCACCACCACATCACCCGGGGCCACGGTATGGTGCCACACCATCTTGTTGGAGGTGCTGGTGCCATTGGTGACGAAGAAGCAGTGGTCGGCGTTGAAGATGCGAGCCGCGTTGCGTTCGCTCTCGCCAATCGCCCCGTTGTGGTCCAGCAGCTGGCCCAGCTCTTCCACGGCATTGCACACGTCGGCGCGCAGCATGTTCTCGCCAAAGAACTGGTGGAACATCTGGCCCACGGGGCTTTTCAGGAAGGCGACGCCACCGGAATGCCCGGGGCAGTGCCAGGAGTAGGAGCCGTCCTCGGCGTAGTCGAGCAGCGCCTTGAAGAACGGTGGCTGAATGCCTTCCAGGTAGCTCTTGGCCTCGCGGATGATGTGGCGCGCCACGAACTCCGGCGTGTCCTCGAACATGTGGATGAAGCCATGCAGCTCGCGCAGGATGTCGTTGGGCAGGTGCCGGCTGGTCTTGGTCTCGCCATAGACGTAGATGGGCACCTCGGCATTCTTGCGGCGGACTTCCTGGATGAACTGGCGCAGGTTCTGCACCGCCGGATCCTGCTCGGGGTCGCCGGTCACTTCCTCGTCGTCGATCGACAGGATGAACGCGCTGGCACGGCTTTGTTGCTGCGCGAACTGCGACAGATCGCCGTAGCTGGTGACGCCGACGACTTCGAAGCCCTCGCTCTCGATCGCCTGCGCCAGGGCACGAATGCCGAGGCCGGAGGTGTTCTCGGAACGGAAGTCTTCGTCGATGATGACGATGGGAAAGCGGAATTTCATGGGTGCCAAGTGTACGTAATGAATGTGTCGGGGCCGAGAAACATGCCTCGTTTTGACCCACAATGGGGGCAAGTGTTGCGTTGTTCCCTAACTTCCCGCTTCCAAAGGAGTCCCATGGCGGAATCGACAGTGTGGTGGTTGCTGGCCGGAGGCGCGGTGGCGCTGGAGCTGCTGACCGGGACCTTCTTTCTTCTCATGCTGGCCGTGGGCCTTGCGGCAGGGGCCATCGCCGCTCACCTGGGGGTGGGGCTCGCGGGCCAGTTTCTGGCCGCTGCCCTCGTCGGGGGCGGCGCTATCGTGCTGTGGCAGCGCTGGCGGCAGACCCGCGTCGCCGCCTCTTCTCCTCGCGCCAACCGCGATGTGAACCTGGATATCGGCCAGACCGTCCACGTTCCCCAGTGGGAACCCGACGGCACGGCACGAATCCGTTACAGAGGGGCCGACTGGACCGTGCAGCTACAGACCGGTCACCTGCCCCTGTCGCCAGGCAGTTATCAGATCGTGGCCGTGGAAGGCAGCCGCCTGCTGGTTCGTCCCAGCGGTCAATGACCCGTTTCCCCCTCTCCTAGAAAGGACGTTCATGGAAGTCGCATTTGCCATCCTCATCATCGCGGGGATCTTCATCATCAAGTCGATCAAGGTCGTGCCGCAGCAGAACGCCTGGGTCAAGGAGCGTCTGGGCAAATACGCTGGCACGCTCACCCCCGGCCTCAATTTCCTGGTGCCCTTCATCGACAAGGTGGCCTACAAGCACAGTCTGAAAGAAATCCCGCTCGACGTGCCCGAGCAGGTCTGCATCACGAAGGACAACACCCAGCTCAAGGTGGACGGCATCCTGTACTTCCAGGTGACGGACCCCATGCGTGCCAGCTATGGTTCGTCGAACTACATCCTGGCCATTTCGCAGCTGGCGCAGACCACGCTGCGCAGCGTGATCGGCCGGCTGGAACTGGACAAGACCTTCGAGGAGCGCGACATGATCAACGCCCAGGTGGTCAACGCCATCGACGAGGCGGCGTTGAACTGGGGCGTGAAGGTACTGCGCTACGAAATCAAGGATCTGACGCCCCCCGCTGAAATCCTGCGCGCCATGCAGGCACAGATCACCGCTGAACGGGAAAAGCGGGCTCTGATTGCCGCATCCGAAGGGCGCCGCCAGGAACAGATCAACATCGCCACAGGCGAACGCGAGGCGTTCATTGCCCGCTCCGAAGGCGAAAAGCAAGCGGCAATCAACAATGCCCAGGGTGAAGCGGCCGCGATCACTGAAGTGGCCAACGCCACCGCCATGGCCATTGAACGCATTGCCAAGGCCATCCGAACCGACGGGGGCGAGGCCGCCGTGCAGCTCAAGGTGGCCGAAAAGGCCGTGGAGGCCTACGCCAAGGTCGCGGCGGACTCCAACACCACCCTGATCGTTCCGGGCAACATGACCGAGGTCAGCAGCCTGATCGGCTCCGCCATGAAGATGATCAAGACGGCACAAGGCGCGAACTGACCCATAGCGACAGCTCGAAAACACGTCTTTCCCGTGTACAATGCCGAGTTCCATCAGGAGAGATGGATGAGTGGTTTAAGTCGCACGCCTGGAAAGCGTGTGTGGGTTAATAGCCCACCGCGGGTTCGAATCCCGCTCTCTCCGCCAGACCATCCTTGAAGGCCGTGGACATCGCGTCTGCGGCCTTTTTTCATGGATCATTGCGAATTCGTCATCACCCCCTTCTTCTTCCGCAAGGAACCGGCATGACCTCCCGCCCCTCCCTCACCCGCTACCTGGTCGAGCAGCAGCGCGTCCATGGTCTCATCCCTCCCGAGCTTCGTCTGCTCATCGAAGTGGTGGCCCGGGCCTGCAAACGCATCTCCATCAGCGTGAACAAAGGCGCACTGGGCGAAGTTCTGGGCAGTGCCGGCAGCGAAAATGTACAGGGCGAGGTGCAGAAGAAACTCGACATCATCGCCAACGAGGTGCTCATCGACGCCAACGAATGGGGTGGTCACCTTGCCGCCATGGCGTCGGAAGAAATGGAAGGCATCTACATGGTGCCGAACCGCTACCCGAAGGGCGAGTACCTGTTGCTGTTCGATCCGCTGGACGGCTCCAGCAACATCGACGTGAACGTGAGCATCGGCACCATCTTTTCGGTGCTGCGCCGCCGCAACGAGGACCCGACCCGCGTGGACCCGGTCTGCGAGAACGACTTTCTGCAACCCGGCCATCAGCAGGTGGCCGCCGGCTACTGCATTTACGGCCCGCAGACGGTGCTGGTGCTGACGGTGGGCAACGGCGTCGCCATGTTCACCCTGGACCGCGA
>JAUVXK010000089.1 GCA_030603635.1 Burkholderiales bacterium
GACGCCTACCGGCTGGCCTTTGCCGATCCGGAATTCCTCCTTCGACGCGAAACACGCGGCATCCGTTTCCAGCTGGAACTGCTCAAGCCCGACCTCGCCCAGCAGGCCCTCGGCATCGAGAACACCATCGTGGTGTTCGGCAGTGCACGCTTTCGCGAACCGGTCGAGGCACAACGGCTGGTCGAGACGGCCCAGGCCAGCGGCGATGCGCAAGCCCTGCGCCGCGCCGAGGCGCTGCAGCGCAACGCCCACTACTACGAAAAGGCGCGCCGCTTCGCGCAACTGGTGGCCGACTACAGCCTGAGCTGCCCGAAAGAAGACCAGCTCCACATCGCCACCGGCGGCGGTCCCGGCATCATGGAAGCGGCGAACCGAGGCGCGCATGACCGAGGCGTGCTCAACGTCGGGCTCAACATCCTGCTGCCCCACGAGCAGGAGCCCAACCCCTACATCAGTCCGGAGCTGTGCTTCAAGTTCCACTACTTCGCCCTGCGCAAGATGCATTTCCTCATGCGCGCCAAGGCCCTGGTGGCCTTCCCAGGCGGCTTCGGCACCCTGGACGAACTGTTCGAGGTGATGACGTTGGTGCAGTGCAAGAAGGCCAAGCCGGTGCCCATCTTCCTGTTCGGCTCCGACTACTGGAAGCGACTGGTGAACTTTGACGTGCTGGTCGAGGAAGGCGCCATCTCTCCCGAGGACCTGGACCTCTTCCAGTACGTGGACGAACCGGAACAGGCCTGGGAAGGCATCAAGCGGTTCTACAGCCTGCCTGACGCCTGCAGTCTCTGATGTCCGAAGCCGGGGGGTCAGACCCCGGCTTTTTCAGCAGGGTCGTCGCCCACGAGGCGCGCCTGGGAGACGTGTTCGATCGTTCCCGCCTCCCGCACGGCGGCCCGGGCCAGCAGATGGGATGCCACCGGCAAGGTGGCCAGCAGAAAGCCCACGATCAGCACCAGACGCCAGCCCCAGTCCCACGACAACGACACCAGGGCCGCGCCGATACAGACCATGGCCAGCGCCAGCGTACCGGCCTTGGTGGCCGCGTGCTGGCGGGCCAAGGCATCTGGCAGGGCGATCACGCCCCAGGCGGCGATGACCAGCAACAGGCCGCCAGCCACCAGAAACAATGCAGCGATGGCGCTCATGAGCCTGCCCCCTTGTCGACCAGACGGGCCCAGCCGATGGTGGCCACGAAACCCACCAGCGCCAGGCCGATCGCCACGTCCAGAAAGACCGTTCGCCCCGTGTGCAGCGACGCCGCCACACACAACGCCACGGCAGCAGCCAGGAAGATGTCGAGCGCCACGATGCGGTCGGCATGCTGTGGGCCCTGGACGATGCGGTAAGTGGCCATGGCGATCGCGATGAGCGCGCCAATGACCAGAAGGAAGTTGGCCAGCGCGATCATGCCTGCTCCCCAAACAGGGCCACGAGGCCGGGTTCAAAGTCTTCCCGGATGCCCTGGACCAGGGCATCGGTGTCGGACGCGTCGAGCACGTGCATCAGAATTTCACGCTTGTCCATGTCGATATCGAGGGTGGTGGTGCCGGGCGTGAGCGTGATCATGCAGCCCAGCAGCGAAGCGCCCTGGGCGCTCATGGGCGCAAAACGCACCCGGAGAAAGGCCGCTGGTGGCGGCTTGCGTTCCCCCAGACTGGCCCGCAGGATGACCTGCACCGTCTGGAAGCCCGAGATCACCACGGCCTTGAGAAAGCGCGCCAGCAGAACGATGGCAGCCATCAATTTGCCCATGTCAGCGACCTCCCAGCGTCTGGGCAGCGGCCTGGGCGTACTCGACCAGGAACTGCGGATTGAAGGAAATGCTCAGCGTCACCGCAGCCAGCCCCAGCGTGGCGACCCAGGCCGGCCACAGATTCGGGGTGTGGGGCAGCTCCCAGTGCTCGTCGGGATGCGACTTCCAGAACGCCTCCATCCAGATCTTGACCATGGAGTACAACGTGAGCACGCTGACGATGAGCGCGATCACCGTCCAGGCGATGCGGCCTTGGGCAATCGCCTCCTGCAGCACCAGCAGCTTGGACCAGAAACCCGACAGCGGCGGAATGCCCACCAGCGAGAGTGCCGGAATCAGGAACAGCACACCCAGCAGTGGCTTGACCTTATAGAGCCCACCGATCTTGCGCAGATCGTAATTGCCGGTCAGGCGCCAAATCATGGCGGCGATCAGGAACAGATTGGCCTTCACCACGATGTGGTGCAGGGTGTAGAACAGCGTGGCGGCGTTGCCGGCTTCGCTGGCCAGTGCCACCCCCAGCAGGATGTAACCGATCTGGCTGACGATGTGGAAAGCCAGGATGCGGCGCATGTCCCAGTGGTAGGCAGCACCCAGCACACCGAACAGCATGGTGCCGGCGGCGATCCAGCCCAGGGCCTCGTACACCAGATCAGGGGCCGGGGCGAAGATGTCGCCCACCGAGCGCAGCACCGCATACACGCCCACCTTGGTGAGCAGGCCGGCGAACAGCGCGAGCACCGGCGCCGGCAGCGTGTGGTAGGACGCCGGTAGCCAGGCAAACAGCGGGAACGCGCCCGCCTTCACCAGGAAGGCCAGCATCAGGCCCGACACCAGCAACGTGGCCATCCAGGGTGAGAGCTGGGGGGCGGACTGGGCCAGGGCGGTGTAGTTCAGGTGCCCCGTGGCACCGTAGATCATGCCCACGGCGACCAGCAACAGCAGCGTACCGAAGATGTTGAGCACGAAGTACTTGAAGGTGCCATCGAGCTGGTCGATGCGGCCGCCGATGGCGAAGATCCCCACCGCGCAGATCAGCATCACCTCGAACCACACGTAGAGGTTGAACAGGTCGGCGGTGGCAAACGAGCCCCCCACCCCGGCGAGCACGCCGAACATCAGCGGGAGCAGCAGTGGATGGCGCGGTTCGCTGTCGGCATCGCTGGCCATGAACACCAGCGAAGCCAGCCCCATGATGGCGGTGATGAGCACCATGGCCGCACCGGTGCGGTCGACATGGAATTCGATACCGAACGGTGCCCCCCAGCCGCCGAAGACAGCCTGAGCGGCCACGCCATGGTGGGCGGTATCCACCAGCGCCACGGCACAGCCGAAGAACAGCAGCATGCCCACGTAGCTGAACACGTTCTGGAGTCCAGGGCGTTTCTGCGCCAGTGCCGTGGCCACCACCGTGACCAGGGGCACCAGCACCGGGCTGACAGCCAGCACACTCATGACGCCTCCTTGGGTTGGGCGGCAGGGGCGTCCGGATAAGCCGGTTCGTGGGCGGCGCCGTTGTACGGCGGCTTGACGGGATCGGTGGGATGCGGTTCAGCCATGCGAAGTTCGAGGGCATCGTCGGTGCCAGCGCTCTGGATCAGGCGCAGCACCAAGGCCAGGGAGAAGCAGACGAGTGCGAAGCCGATGACGATGGCGGTGAGCACCAACGCCTGTGGCAGTGGATTGGCGGCGTCGCGCAGCACGGTTTCGCCGAGCGGGACCACCGCCGGCTCCATCACGTCGATGCGGCCAGAAACGAACAGGACCAGGTTCACCGCGCTGCCCAGAATGCCCAGGCCGAGCACGCAGCGAAACACGTCCTTGGACAGCGAAAGGTAGATGCCCGCAGAGACGGTCACCCAGATGGTCAAGGCAATCAACCAGATCATGAGCGGCCCTCCTCGGTGGCTTCGCCGCCATCATCGGCTTCGCCCAGTGCCAGCAGCGCCAGCGCATAACCGGCCAGAGCACCCCATACACACAGGTACACGCCGATGTCGAACAGCAGCACGGTGGAGACGGCAAACTCGGTGAAGCCCAGTGGAATTTCACCCCACCAGTGGGTGAGGAAGCTTTCCCCCGAGAAAAACGCGGGAATGCCCGACAAGGTACCGATGCCGACACCGATGGCGGCCAGACGCACCGGCGAGCCGGTGGGCAGGCGGCGAGCCGCCGCATCGCTGCCCTTGGCGATGGCCCAGAGCACCGAGGCACTCACCGCCACCAGCCCGCCGATGAAGCCACCGCCCGGTTCATTGTGGCCCCGCAAAAGCACCCAGAGCGAGGCGGCCAGGATCACCCAGTACAAGGGACCGGCCACCGATTCCAGAATCACGAGTCGCTTGTTCATGCGTCACCTCCCTGGCGCAGGGCGCCCTGTTTCTCGCGCCGCATGTGGGCCCGCACCGCCTGCAGCAGAGGCAGAGCCGCCAGGAAGGACAGCATGACCACGCTGATCTCGCCGAGCGTGTCGAGTGCCCGGAAGTCCACGAGGATGACGTTGACCACGTTGCGGCCGTGCGCCTCGGGGACGCTCTTCTCAGCGAAAAACTGCGACAGTGCGGGATCGAAGGCCCCGCCGACCGCGACCAGCAACCAGAGTGTGACCACCGCACCAAAGGCGATGGACACCGGCAGCGTCCAACGGCTGACATTGGCATCTTCCAGCCCCTGGCCCATGCCCCGTTGCCTGAGCTTGAGCAGCACCGAAGCCACCACGATCACGAACACGGACTCGACCACGAACTGGGTGAATGCCACGTCGGGGGCACCCACGTACATGAAGAACACCGCGCTACCGAAACCCACCAGCCCGGAAGCCAGCAGCAGCACCAGACGGTCGCGTTGCAGTACCGCGAGCACACCACCGACAGCGACGATGGCGCAGGCCCCCACGAAGCCAGCCGTGGGGGTGATCCAGGCGGGCCATACCCACTGGCTCCAGCCGGCCACCAGGATGCCTCCCATCAGGGCCGAGATGAAGGCCAGAAGCAGAACGCCATAACCCGGCAGTCTGCCATGCTGCAGCGTGCGGGTACTCAAGGCCGAGACGGTAGGAATGCCCTTGATGAAACGGTCGTAGTTGGCCACCATGCCAATCTTGTCGAGAGGTCCGACGAGGCGGTCAAACACACGGTGCAGAGGGTCCCAGTACCAGAAGATGGCGGCCCCGATCGCCAGCGTGACCAGCAGCGACAGCAGCCCGGTACCGACCTCCAGGGCGAAATGCACCGCCACCGCTTCGGCCCGGGGCGACATGGCCTGCGAGGCCACGCCGACCAGCCAGTCGGCCATGAACGGGAAGATGCCAAGCACGATACCGATCGTGGCCAGGGCCAGCGGTGGTCCCACCAGAGACCATCCGCCCTCGTGCGCCTCGGGGGTGACGTTGCGGCCAGGATGGCGCCAGAAAATCCGCACCGCGGCCACACCGGCGACGGCCACCGCGACGGCACCGAAGACGGTGTTGGCCACCTTCACGATTTCCATCACGTTACCCACCGCCTTGGCTTCGGTGATCACGTCCTTGACCACATAGCCGAACGACAGGGGCACCCCGGCCATCGACAAACCCGCCAGCAGCGCGGCGGCGGCTGTGAAAGGCATGGCATGGCGCAGGTTGCCCAGCCGATCGATGACGCGGGTACCGGTACCGTGGTCCACGTTCCCTGCCACAAAGAACAGAGGGGCTTTGTAGAGCGCATGGGCCAGCAGCAGTGCACCCACGGCCACGGTGGCACCCTTGCCGTCCATGCCCACCAGCATCACCAGGGTACCCAGCGTAGCCACGGTGGACCAGGCCAGGATTCGCTTAAGGTCGCGCTCACGCAGGGCCAACAGCATGGCCCAGGCAGCGGTGATCGAACCGATGATCTGCAGCGTCCATTGCCACAGGGGCCAGTCGCCAAAGCCGGGGTCCAGTCGGGCCACCAGATAGACCCCCAGCTTCACCATGGTCGCCGAGTGGAGGTAGGCCGACACGGGCGTGGGCGCCGACATGGCGTTGGGCAGCCAGAAGTGAAAAGGGAACTGCGCGCTCTTGGTGAAGGCGCCAAGCAGAATGAGCACCAAAGCCGTGGTCAGTGCCGGCGTACGCTCGGTCTGGGGCAACGCGGCAATGATTTCCTGGATAGACATCGTGCCCATGACCTGGCCAAGCAAGATGGCACCGGCCAGCAAGGCCAAGCCCCCCGAGCCGGTGACCACCAGGGCCTGTTGTGCCGATTTGCGGCTGCTCAGGTCTTCGTGGTTGAAGCCCACCAGCAGGAAAGAGACCAGGCTGGTCATCTCCCAGAACAGGAACAGCACGATGAGGTTGTCTGCCGTGACGCAGCCGATCATCGCGATCATGAACAGCGTCAGCAGGATGTAGAGCCGGTTCTGCTGCGGATGCCCGGCGAGATAACCTCCCGCGTAGACGAACACGGCCGTGCCCACGCCGGTGATCATGAGCAGCATGAGCAGCGACAGGCCGTCGATGTGGAAGTTCAGGTTGACGTCGATGGCCGGCACCCACGACACGGAAATGTCGGCAGGCAGGTGCACGGTGGTGGCGGTCCAGAGGACGGCCAGCAACGCCATCAGCGGAATCAGCACGAAGGCTGCCCGGGCGCCGAGGCTCATGGCATCGGCCGGGTGGTCGTGTGGGGAATGTTGCGCCATGGGGGCTGAGTGTAATTTTTTTTGTGTCGCGTTTTGCGGGGGGGTACCTGCGCCGGTTAGGCGTCTTCGTAGCGATCCAGTGCCGGCAGGATGGTTCCCGCCTGCTCGGCGGGCAGGGCTTCCACCTGCTTGAGAGCGCGGCCCATGGCCCGGCTGCGCACCTCGGCACTTTCCAGGCTGTTGAGCACGGTCTGGGTCTGGGTCTTGACCTTGGCGAGCACGTCACCGAACTTGCCGAACTCGGTCTTGACGGCGCCCAGCACCTGCCACACCTCGCTGGAGCGCTTTTCCAATGCCAGGGTGCGAAAGCCCATCTGCAGGGCATTGAGCATGGCCAGCAAGGTGGTGGGGCCGGCCAGGGTGACGCGGTGGTCGCGCTGGAGAGTCTCGACCAGGCCCGGACGGCGCAGCACCTCGGCATACAGCCCTTCGGTGGGCAGGAACAGCAGGGCAAAGTCGGTGGTGTGCGGGGGCTCCAGGTATTTCTCGGCAATGGACTTGGCCTCCAGCCGCACGCGCGCCTCCAGAGCCTTGGCCGCTGCTTCCGCAGCCACCGGGTCGGCCTGGCGCTGGGCTTCGAGCAGGCGTTCGTAGTCCTCGTTTGGGAATTTGGCGTCGATGGGCAGCCACACGGGTGAACCGTCGTCGTTCTTGCCGGGCAGGCGGATGGCGAAATCCACCACATTGCGACTCCCGGGCCGCGTCGCCACCTGGGTGGCATACTGCTCCGGTGTGAACACCTGCTCCAGCAGCGCCGCCAGCTGGGCTTCGCCAAACATGCCACGGGTCTTCACATTGGTCAGCAGGTGCTTGAGGTCGCCTACGCCCGCCGCGAGGCTTTGCATCTCCCCCAGGCCTTTGTGCACCTGTTCCAGCCGCTGCGCCACGTGGGCAAAGCTTTCGCTGAGGCGGGTTTCGAGGGTCTTGTGGAGTTTTTCGTCCACGGTGGCACGCATCTCGTCGAGCTTGGCGGCATTGCTCTGCTGGAGCTGCGCCAGTTGGGATTCCAGCGTGGTGCGCACCTCACCCAGGCGGCGGGCATTGGCTTCGCTCAGGGCCTGCAACTGCTGGGTCAGGGTCTGCGACACCTCCTGCCGCTGGCCTCGGGCGGATTCGCTGATTTCCCGGCGCAGCTCGCTTTCCAGCCGATCGAGTCGCTGCGCCTGAGCCTGCAAGAGCAGCAACAGGTGCTGGCGAGCCTCCAGGGCTTCCGGGGATTCGCTCGGTGCCGACTGGCTGGCATGCACACGCATCACCAGCCAGCCGATCAGACACAGTTGGGTAATGGCCAGCAGCACCAGCCACAGGTTGGGGGTTTCGGTCATCCCCCGATTATGTGGCTGCTCGCAAACGCTCCGGTGCGTTGACAGGGGTCAGGGCATCGCCCCGGGTGAGGAAGGCGATCAGATTGTCGGCAGCCAGGTTGGCCATGGCCAGGCGCGTGGCCCGGGTGGCACTGGCGATGTGGGGGGTGAGCACCACATTGGGCACGTTCAACAGGTCGGGGTGCACCTTGGGCTCGCCCTCGAAGACATCCAGACCGGCGGCGGCAATGCGCCGTTCACGCAAGGCCTGCGCCAGTGCCGCATCGTCCACGATGCCACCGCGTGCGATGTTGACCAGCGTGGCCGTCGGCTTCATCTGCGCGAGTTCGGGGGCTCCGATGGCGTGGTGGTTCTGTGGGGTGTAAGGGAGCACCAGTACCAGGTGGTCGGCCTGTCGCAGCAAATCCTCCTTGCTGACGTAGGTGGCCCGGCATGCGGCTTCAGTGGCCGGGTCCAGCCGCGAGCGGTTGTGGTAGATCACCCGCATGCCGAAACCGTGCGCGCCCCGGCGGGCAATGCCCTGCCCGATCCGGCCCATGCCCAGGATGCCCAGCGTGCTGCCGTGCACCTCCTGACCTGCAAACATGTCATAAGCCCAGCGGTCCCATCTCCCGGCGCGCAAGAAATGCTCGCTCTCGGCCATGCGGCGGGCCGCGGCCAGCAGCAGGGCGAAACCGAAATCGGCAGTGGTTTCGGTGAGCACGTCCGGGGTGTTGGTCCCGAGCACGCCAGCCGCCGTCATGGCCGCCACGTCGAAGTTGTTGAAGCCGACGGCCATGTTGGCCACGATGCGCAGTTCCGGGCAGGCCTGAAGCAAGGCGGCATCGATGCGCTGGCTGCCGGTGGTGAGCACGCCAGCCATGCCTTGCAGACGCTCACGAAGCGCCTGCGGCGACCAGTCCTCGTCGTGCTCGTTGTGGCTGACCTCGAAGTGCTGGCGCAGCCGCTCCAGCACTTCCGGGAAGATGGCCCGCGCCACCAGAATGGCGGGTCGCTGTGCCATCGGTTCAGACGGCCAGCAGCTCGACTTCGAACAACAGCGTGGCGTTCGGAGGAATCACGCCGCCGGCACCACGGGCACCGTAGCCCAGTTCGGGCGGGATGACGAGGCGACGGGTGCCGCCCACGGCCATGCCCTGCACGCCCTCGTCCCAGCCCTTGATGACGTGGCCCGCGCCAAGCGGAAACACAAAGGGCTGGCCACGGTCCTTGCTGGAATCGAATTTGCCGCCCTGCTCGCCATTCTGGTAGAGCCAGCCGGTGTAGTGCACGCTGACGCGCTGACCCGCCTTGGCCACGTCGCCGCTGCCGACAACGGTGTCTTCGTATTGCAAGCCGGTAGGAGTGGTGTTCATCAAAGTGTCCTGAAAAGGCTCATTCGAGCCAGGTGGTGAAATCCGCCACGGGTACCCGCGGGGTATGGAAGGTGTTGACCTTGTCGGCCGGATCGGCGTAGCCCAAGGCCAGGCCACAGACCAGCATCTCGTTGTCGCCGGCACCGATGTGCGGCAAGATGATTTTCGCAAAACCGTTCCAGGCGGCCTGCGGGCAGGTGTCCAGCCCATGGGCACGCGCCGCCACCATCAGATTCTGCAGGAACATGCCCGCGTCCACCAACGACCCACCCCCCATGATCTTGTCGATGGTCACCATGATGCCCACTGGCGCATCGAAAAAACGGAAGTTGCGCTGGTGCTGAGCATGCATCTTGTCCTTGTCGCCCTTGCCGATGCCCAACAGGCCGTAGAGGCCCCAGCCGTTCTCGCGCCGTCGGTCGATGTAGGGACTGACCCACTGCTTGGGGTAGTAATCGTAGGCTTCCTGGTACTCGGCCGCGAGGGCCGGGTTGTCGCGCAACGCATCGTGTGCCGCGCAGACCTTGCGGACCAGTTCGTCCCGACTCTGGCCCTGCAGCACGTACACCTTCCAGGGCTGAGTGTTGGTGCCCGAAGGCGCCCGACTGGCCAACTGCAACAGGCGGGCGATCTCTTCACGCGGCACCGGGTTCGGCAGAAAGGCACGCACCGACATGCGGCCGGTGATGGCAGCGTCAACGCTGGCAGGGTCCTGCACAGGGGGACGGGCCACGGGGTTCTGGGTCATGAAGGTCTCCGGTTGCATATGACGTTGACGTAAACGTCAATTATGACGGGGCTCGCAAAGGCCCGCTCAGCACAAGCGCAGCAACACCTGACGCAGCGGCTCGGGCAATGACACCGGCCGGCGCGTGTGCCGGTCCACATACACGTGCACGAAGTGGCCCGCCGCTGCGGCGAACTCGCCGCTGGCGCTGAACAGGCCCACCTCGTAGCGAACGCTGGATCGCCCCAGGTGCCCGACACGCAGACCGGCATGCACCGTTTCCGGGAACGCGAGCGACTCGAAGTAGTTGCACTGCGTCTCGATCACCAGGCCGATCACCTCGCCCTGGTGGATGTCCAGCACGCCCTGTTCGATGAGGTAGCCATTCACGGCGGTATCGAACCAGCTGTAGTAGACCACGTTGTTGACGTGACCGTAGATGTCGTTGTCCATCCAGCGGGTGCCGATGGTGCGGAACACCGGGTAGGCCGAGCGCGGCTGCGGCTGAGGACGGCTGACGGGCGATGGCGTGGATGGCGCGTTCATGAGAGGGCATTCTGCCACCGGGGCGTGCGCTCGCTGGCCTGCCAGCGCTGCCAATGCGACACCGCCA
>JAUVXK010000145.1 GCA_030603635.1 Burkholderiales bacterium
AAGGCCGCCCCCACCAGGAACAGGATGTCGGCCACCTTGAGCGATGCCACATAGGCCGCCAGCAAAGCCACCACCAGCAGCAGCCCCTTGGAGACAGCCACCCGGCGACCGGCACTTGCGTTCGGGTCGATCATCTTGTAATACAGGTCGTGCGACAGGGCGTTGGCAATGGTCAGCAGCAGACCGTCGGCGGTGGACAGCGCGGCGGCCAGACCACCGGCAGCGACCAGCGCGATCACCCAGTTCGGCAGCTGAGCAATTTCCGGGTTGGCCAACACGATGATGTCGGCGTTCACGGTCAGCTCGTTGCCCTTCCAGCCAGAGGCTTCGGCCTTGGCCAGCACGTCGGCGTTCTTCGTCTTGTCGTTGTAGAACTGGATGCGGCCGTCGCCGTTCTTGTCCTCGAACTTCAGCAGGCCGGTTGTCTCCCAGCGCTTCCTCCACTCCGGACGCTCGTCGTACTTCAGGCTGGCGTCGGCAGCGAACAGGTCGCCATTGGCCTTGACCACGTCGGCCTTCACGACCATCTGGCCGTCAGGGCCGGCGCCGATACCCACGGCGGTGTTGGTGGTGCCGATCAGGTTCAGGCGAGCCATGCCACCCACGGCCGGAGCGGTGGTGTACAGCAGCGCGATGAAGACCAGCGCCCAGCCGGCGGACGAACGGGCGTCAGCGACTTTCGGCACGGTGAAGAAGCGAACGATCACGTGCGGCAGACCGGCGGTACCGATCATCAGCGACACGGTGTAGAAGAACATGTTCAGCGTGGAACCGGCCGCCGAAGTGGTGTACTTGCCAAAGCCGAGGTCGGTCACGACCTGGTCGAGCTTGGCGAGCAGCGACACATCGGTCCCCGCCAGCGTGGCGCCCAGGCCCAGCTGCGGCAGGAAGTTGCCGGTCAGGTTCAGCGAGATGAAGAACGCCGGCACCAGGTAGGCCAGGATCAGCACGATGTACTGCGCCACCTGGGTGTAGGTGATGCCCTTCATGCCACCGAACACGGCGTAGGCGAACACGATGGCCATACCCAGGTAGATGCCCATTTCGCTGGACACACCCAGGAAGCGGGCAAACGTCACGCCGACGCCAGTCATCTGGCCGATGATGTAGGTGATGGACGCCACCAGCAGGCAGACCACGGCCACGTTGCGGGCCGACTGCGAGTAGTAGCGGTCACCGATGAACTCGGGCACGGTGAACTTGCCGAACTTGCGCAGGTACGGTGCCAGCAGCATCGCCAGCAGCACGTAGCCGCCGGTCCAGCCCATCAGGAACACGGCGCCGCCGTAGCCCATGTTGGAGATCAGACCGGCCATGGAGATGAAGGAGGCGGCCGACATCCAGTCGGCGGCCGTGGCCATGCCGTTGGTGACGGGGTGAACGCCGCTGCCGGCCACGTAGAAGTCAGAGGTGGAGCCTGCGCGGGCCCACACGGCGATGCCGATGTAGATCGCGAAGGTGAAGCCCACCACCAGGTAGGTTAGGGTTTGAAGTTCCATTTGGTGTTCCTTCCGATCAGTCTTCCGACATGCCGAACTTGCGGTCGATATCGCTCATCTTTTTCGCGTACCAGAAGATCAACGCAATGAAGATGTAGATGGAACCCTGCTGTGCAAACCAGAATCCCAGCGGATAGCCGCCAATCTGTATGTTGTTGAGCACAGGGGCAAACAGGATTCCGGCGCCGTACGACACCAGCGCCCAGATGACCAACACGATGGTCAGCAGGCGAAGCGTCGCCGACCAGTAGGCCTTGGCATTGCTTTCTTCGTTAGACATGAACGTCATCTCCTCGGAGTGATGCTTTTCTTCGGCGGTTTGACCCACCACGCTTGAACACCGCAAGGGAACTCGCGATATTGCAGGGGGGACTGTCAGCGCCGTTGCTTACAGTGAACTTATGAAATGACGCCCCGCCATTGAACCTAGGGAAAGTCCTAGTGAGTCTGGTGGCCGGGTTGCAGCTCGCCGGATTCCCGCTGGGCCACGCCCGCCGATTCGAAGCTCGCCATCTCGCGCAAGATCGCGGTGGCAGACACCAGGAGCGGCCACGCCAGGGCCGCGCCAGAACCTTCGCCCAGCCGCAGCCCCAGGTCCAGCAGAGGCTGCGCCTTCAGGTGCGCGAGCATGAGTGCATGCCCGCGTTCCCCCGACTGGTGCGCAAAGACGCAACGCTGCAGCACATGCGCTTGCAGCTTGCTGGCCACCAGCACCGCTGCGGACGCGATGAACCCATCGACCACGATGACACGCCGCTCAGCGGCGGCCTGCAGCACGGCGCCGGTCATTGACGCGATCTCGAACCCGCCCACGGCGGCCAGGGCATCCAGGGGCGCTTGGGCATCGCCATGGTGCTGCAGAACGTCGCGCAGTATCCCGACCTTGCGCTGCACGGCAGACGCGTCCAGGCCGGTGCCTGCGCCGGTGCAGTCAACGATGTCCAGCCCCGTTAGGCGGGCCATCAGCATGGACGCTGCCGATGTATTGCCAATGCCCATTTCCCCCAGCAACAGGACGTTGCCGGGCAGCTGCCGCACCAGTTCGCCGCCGTTGGCAAGCGCCTGGGCGCACTGGGCCGCAGTCATGGCGGGCTGCACGCTGGCGTCTGCGGTGCCATGAGCCACCTTACGCTGATGCAGGCCTGCTCGCGGCGCAAAGTCGTGACGCACGCCACAGTCCATCACGGTCAGTCCGATGCCGTGCTGACGCGCCAGTACGCTCACCGCCGCACCGCCTGCCAGGAAGTTCTCCACCATCTGCCAGGTGACGTCGCTGGGGTAGGCGGACACCCCCTTTGCTGCAAGGCCATGGTCCCCCGCGAAAACCACCAGCTGGGGATCGCTAAGCATGGGGGCTTCCGTGCCCAGAATCAGGCCCAGACGCAGGGCCAGGGCCTCCAGGCGGCCAAGCGAACCCAACGGCTTGGTCTTCTGGTCGATCTTGTGCTGCAACGCCTGCGCCAGTCTGGTGTCAGTGATGTCTGCAATGACGGGGGGAAGGTAGTTCATGTGGACTCCAGCAAGGGGGTTGGACAGAGACGGCATCAGCCGCCCGCTAGAAGATCGAGCACGCCCGGCTGGGTATGCTGCGCCAGGAAATCGGCAAGCTGATCGAATACGCCATCCAGCGTGGGCGTATGGGCGCCGAACAACGCCCGCACCACCGCCTCGTCCTCGAACAGGCCGTGCATGTACAGGCCTAGCACGTTGCCAGCCTGGTTCTGCCAGGCCAGACCGGGCAGAACCTCATGGGCCAGAGCGCCCTGGGCCAGCATGCCAGGGTGCAACGCGGTCTGGCCATGGTGTATCTCGTACCCGCTGACGGCCACCCCGTTCAGCGCGCTCAAGGGCCCTGCGGGCACCGACAGCCGCCCCTGGCTGGGTTTCACGGTTTTTTCTGCGGCGAACACCGTGACCAGCGGCAGCAGCCCCAGCCCGGGTGCGTTGCCCGATTCGATGGACTCTATGCCATGGGTGTCGATGAGCGCCTCGCCCAGCATCTGCAGCCCGCCGCAGATGCCCAGCACCACCCCGTCCCGCTGCGCATGCGCAGCCACGGCGTGATCCAGGCCCTGCGCGCGCAACCACGCCAGATCAGCGCTGGTGTGTTTGCTGCCTGGCAGAACCACCCAATCGGCACCGGCAAGATCGGCCGGGCTGCGCGCCCACACCAACCGCACGCCGGGCACGTTCTTCAACGCCTGGAACTCGTCAAGGTTGCTGATGCGCGGATACGCCACCACGGCCACCGTCAGGCGCAGGGCACCTGCGGTGTGGGTGCGGTCGTCGAACACGCCGTCCTCCTCTGGCAGGCCGTGGCCGTAGTACATGGGCAGGGTGGCCACGGTGGGCACGCCGGTCAGCTCCTGCAACATTTGCGGCGCGGGCGCAAGCAAGCTGGCGTCGCCCCGGAACTTGTTGAGCACGAAACCTCGTATCAGCTGGCGCTCCTCGGCCGGCAACAAGGCCCAGGTGCCATACAAGTGGGCAAAGGCACCGCCCCGGTCGATGTCACTGACCAGCAGGCAGCGGGCCTGGGCGTGGCGGGCGACGCGCATGTTGACGATGTCACTGGCGTGAAGGTTGATCTCTGCTGGCGAACCCGCTCCCTCGATGACCACCAAGTCGTGGCTGTCGCGCAGTTCGTCCAGCGCCTGCCGGATGTGTGGCCACACGTGCTCGCTGCGCCCGCGCCAGGGCATCGCGCTGAGTTCGGGGTGAACCCGGCCCAGCAGCACGACCTGGCTGCGGGTGTCGGCCTCCGGCTTGAGCAGCAGCGGGTTCATGCGGACGTCGGGCACGGCGCGTGCGGCCAAAGCCTGAAAGTACTGCGCGGAGCCGATCTCGCCCCACTCGAAAGCGTCGCCCTGGCGCTGACCGGCAACGACACGGGCGTTGTTGCTCATGTTCTGCGCCTTGAAGGGGGCCACCTTGAGCCCTTGGCGCGCATATTGGCGGCAAAGCGCCGTGGTCAGCCAGCTCTTGCCAGCGCCACTGGTGGTGCCCAGCACCATGATGCATTTGGCGGTCATGTTCGGTGTTGTGCGGTGGATGTTGGAGCGGCGGCACCTTGCAAGGCCGCCACCAGCGCTTGCTGCGCCACGGGCGGCTGCACGCTCAGGCGCCAGTAGCCGGGCATGCCGAAGGAAGTGGCATCGCGCAGCTTGATGCCCTGGCTGCGCAAGGCGTCCGCGTCTATGGACGTCGGCGGCCGTGCGCAGAAGAAATTGGCTTGGCTGGGCAAGCAGGACCAGCCCAGGGCCTCCAGGGTGTCCCGCTGACTCGTGCGCCACCGCCGCAGCACATCGCGTGTGGCGGCCAGCCAACGCTGAGTGGCCGGTTGCGTCCAGGCACGGAGCATCGCCACGGCATGGGCGCCCAGTGGCCAGGACGGCCCCAGGGCCTCCAGCTGCAGGGCGCCGGCCTCCGCCCCCACGGGGGCGATCAGGTAAGCGCCGCGCACGCCCGTCAGCCCCAAGGCCTTGTTGGGGGTCCACAGCTGCCACACCTGCTGCAGCTCACTCTCGTTCAAGGATGGCTGACCGTCCAGCCGCAGCGGCTCATAGGCCCGGTCCAGCACGGTCACACCTGACTGCCCAACGGTAGCATGCGGCTGCCAGGCCTGGCCCAGGGGGCTGCTCGGCTCACAACCCCAGCGCAGGTCTGCCGCATCACCAGTCTGCAAGGCCATGCCCCAGGCCTGGGCAAGCTGAGCGTAGTCGCCAAACGCATGCTCCGGCACGCTGACCCGCCGCCCTCCCCGCCTGGCCACCCAGGCCGTGACCCGCGCGATGGCCTCGCTCCCGCTGGCGGCAAGAACAATGCGCTGCGAAGCAACTCCATGGAATTCC
>JAUVXK010000142.1 GCA_030603635.1 Burkholderiales bacterium
TGCCCCCAGTCCTCGCATTTCGACACCGGGCTGGAAGCCAGCAAGATCATGCCGCTGGACGAAGTGCTCGACGCCGCCCGCGCCGCCAAGGAGCAGGGTGCCACGCGCTTCTGCATGGGCGCAGCCTGGCGCAGCCCCAAGGAGCGCGACATGGAGCGCGTGGCCGCCATGATCGAAGGCGTGCGCGGCCTGGGCCTGGAAACCTGCATGACACTGGGCATGCTCGACGGCGATCAGGCCCGCCAGCTCAAGGACGCCGGGCTGGACTACTACAACCACAACCTAGACACCTCGCCCGACCACTACGGCAGCATCATCAGCACCCGCACCTACCAGGACCGGCTCGACACGCTCGACAACGTCCGCCAGGCGGGCATCAATGTGTGTTGTGGTGGCATCGTGGGCATGGGCGAGACGCGCACCCAGCGCGCGGGCCTCATTGCCCAGCTTGCCAACCTCGACCCGTACCCCGAGTCCGTGCCCATCAACAACCTCGTCGCCGTGCCCGGCACCCCGCTGGCCGACGCCGAACCCATCGACCCCTTTGAGTTCGTGCGCACCATCGCCGTGGCGCGCATCACCATGCCCACCACCATGGTGCGCCTGTCGGCAGGCCGCGAACAGATGGACGATGCCCTGCAAGCCCTGTGCTTCGCGGCGGGCGCCAACTCCATTTTCTATGGGGACCGCCTGCTCACCACCGCCAACCCCCAGGCCCAGCGTGACCGGCGTCTGTTTGAGCGCCTGGGCCTCAAGCCCCAGGGCGAGCGCCCCGAAGTGAAGGACGCCGAGGTCACGGGCGCCGAGGCATGACGCTGGCCGAGGCTGTCGCGGCACCGTCGATAGACGAAGCCTTCCTGGACGACCCGTACCCCGCCTACCAGGCATGGCGGGAAGAGGGCGCCATGCTGTGGAGCGACGGCTTCTTCGGCGGGGCCTGGCTGCTCACCCGCCACGCCGATGTGGAGGCGGCCTTGCGCGACCCGGCGCTTTCCGCACAACGCACGGGCGGCTGGGTCATGGCTGCAGCGCAGCAAGGCCGGGCCGAACTGCGCCCCTTCCAAAGCCTGTTCGCGCGCGCCATGCTCTTTCTGGACGCGCCCGACCATGGCCGCCTGCGCCAGATTCTCATGCCCGCCTTCCGGCCCGACGCCCTGGCCCAGATGCAAAGCTGGCTGGACGCCACGGTGGCCGAGCGTGTGCTTGCGCTCGATGGCCCGTTCGACTTCATGGTGCAGATCGCGCGGCCGCTGCCCGCGCGCGTCATTGGCCGTTTGATGGACGTGGACCCAGCGCTGGACGCCACCTTCATGCGCTGGTGCGACGACATCGCGGTATTCATTGGCGCTGCGCAGCCCGAGCATGCTCAGCTGCTGCGTGCCCAGCGCAGCCTGCTGGAGATGACCGCGTACTTCGAGCGCGAATTGCTGCCCTGGCGCCGCCAGCACCTGGGCGACGACCTGGTGAGCCGCCTGCTGCAAGCCGAAGCGCAGGGGCAGGTCGAATCCAGCCTGGAGTTGCTGGCACAGTGTGCCATGCTGCTGTTTGCTGGTTTTGAGACCACCCGCAACCTGCTGGGCAACGGCCTGCACGCCTTGCTTTCACACCCCGGCCAATGGCGCCTGCTGTGCCAGCAGCCAGAACTCGCGGGCAACGCCGTGCGCGAACTGCTGCGCTTCGACAGCCCCGTGCAGTGGACCGGCCGCCGCGCCACCCGCGCCATGACGCTGTGCGGCCAATCCGTCCAGCGGGGCGACCTGATCCTGCCACTGATCGGCTCCGCCAACCGCGACCCCGCCCGCCACAGCAACCCAAACGCCCTGCAGATCGACCGCGCCAACCCCGGTGCCCTGTCGTTCGGCAGCGGCGCGCACATCTGCATTGGTGCTGCGCTCACGCAAATGGAAACGCAAGCCGTGTTGCGGGCACTGGCCATGCACAAACCGGGGCTGGAACTGGATGGGCTGCCGGTGCGCAACCGCAACCCGCTTTACCGGGGCCTGTCCGCGCTGCCTTTGCGCGTGGCCTGACGCAGCCCAAGCGCCCGAATCGACTCGGGCGCGCCACAAATGGTTTAGCTCTTGGCCTGCCGCGCCGCACGCGCACGGGCCAGGGCAGCTTCGATCACGGCGCGTTTCTTGTCCAGCGTGGCCGGGTCGGTGTGCTTGGAATGCTCTTCCAGGTTCGCCAGTTTGTCCTGGGCCTTTTTGTCCTGCCGGTCTTGGTGTTCCGCAGCGTCGCGCTGGGTGCGCTGCAGGTGCGACTGATAGCGCGAGCGCGCCAAATCCGCTTGCCTGGGCGACCACGCCGCCCAGCCCGTGGCCGCGCCGCTCACGTTTTCCAGGCTGATGCAGTCCACCGGGCACACGGGAATGCACAGTTCGCAGCCCGTGCAGTAGGGCTCCAGCACCGTGTGCATGCGCTTGTTGGAGCCCACAATGGCATCCGTGGGGCAGGCCTTGATGCACAGCGTGCAGCCTATGCACCAGTCCTCATCGATCACCGCGACCGTCAGTGGCCCTTCCAGACCGTGGTCGGGGTTCAGAGGCAGGACCGGGCGGCCGGTGAGTGCAGCCAGGCGCTGCACGCCTTCGTGTCCACCAGGGGGACATTGGTTGATGTCGGCTACACCGTTTGCGATGGCCTGCGCATAAGCGGCGCAGTCCGGATAGCCACAGCGGGTGCACTGCGTCTGAGGCAACAACGCATCGATGCGCTCAGCCAGAGAACGGAGGTCACTCACCCTTGGTTCGTGGGGTGGCCGCGCGCTTGCGTGGAGCGGGTCGGCTGGCCGGGGCTGCGGGTGCGGCGGTGGCAACAACAGGCGAGGTTTGGTGCTCGGCGATGAAGGCCTTGACCACCGGATATACCTTTTCGCGCCAACGCCGGCCGCTGAAAATGCCGTAGTGCCCAGCGCCCTTGACCTCGAAATGGCGTTGCTCGGGGGCCTCGATGCCGGTGCACAGATCGTGCGCGGCACGGGTCTGGCCGCAGCCTGAGATGTCGTCAAGCTCGCCTTCCACCGTCAACAGGCCGGTGTTGCGGATGTCCTGTGGTCGGACCCGTTCGATCTGCCCCTGTTCGTTGCGGACATCCCAGGTGCCATGAACCAGCTTGAACTCCTGGAACACCGTGTTGATGGTTTCCAGGTAGTAGTCGGCATCCATGTCGAGCACGGCGTTGTACTCGTCGTAGAACTGCCGGTGGGATTCGGCGCTGTCGTTGTCGCCCTTGACCAGGTCCATGAAGTAGTCGTAATGGCTGCTGGCGTGACGATCCGGGTTCATGGCAATGAAACCGGCATGTTGCAGGAAGCCAGGGTAGACGCGGCGGCCGGCACCGGGGAAGGTCGAGGGAACGCGGTAAATCACGTTGTTCTCGAACCATTCGAAACTGCGGTGCAGGGCGAGGTGGTTGACCTCTGTGGGAGAGCGGCGAGCGTCGATGGGTCCACCCATCATGGTCATGGACAGGGGCAATTTCTCGCCTCTGCTGGCCATGAGCGAAACCGCCGCCAACACGGGAACGGTGGGCTGGCAAACACTCATCACATGGCAGTTGCCGTACTGTGCCTGCAGGTGACGGATGAACTCCTGAACGTAGTTCACGTAGTCGTCGAGGTGGAATTCGCCTTCGCTCAAAGGAACGAGACGGGCGTTCTTCCAGTCGGTGATGTAGACCTTGTGGTCCTGCAGCATGGTGCGCACGGTGTCGCGCAGCAGCGTGGCGTAGTGACCAGAAAGGGGCGCCACGATCAGCACCACGGGCTGCTGCTTGAGCAGGGTCAGGGTCTGGGGGTCGTCGGCATAGCGCTTGAATCGCAGCAGTTCACAGAAAGGCTTGTCGATTTCAATGCGTTCGTGGATGGCCACATGCTTGCCACCGATGTCTACGCTACGAATGCCGAATTCGGGCTTTTCGTAGTCCTTGCCCAGTCGGTGCAACAGGTCATAGCTGGCCGCGACCCGCTGCGCCAGGGGGAGTTGTCCCAGGGGCGTCAAGGGGTTGGCGAACAGCTTGGCCGTTACCTGTGCGAAGTCCGAGAACGGCTCCATCAGCGAGCGCTGGGTCTCGTAAATTTGGTACAGCATGGGCTACCTCTTGACGATGATTATGTTGCGGTGCAGCAAATGTATCAGGAATCGCCGATGTTGTCCTGATGCATGCGCGACGGTAGGGTTGACCGTCACGCATGCAAGGATCAAGCCACAGCGGCGATTGCCTTGCAGACGTGGTCGATGTTCTTGCTGTTGAGCGCGGCGACGCACATGCGGCCGGTGTCGGTGCCATACACGCCGAATTCGGTGCGTAGGCGCACCATCTGGTCTTTCGTGAGGCCGGAATAGCTGAACATGCCGATCTGGGTGGTGATGAAGCTCATGTCCTGCTCGACGCCAGCGGCTTTCAGGCCGTCCACCAACGCCTGGCGCATGGCCTTGATGCGCACGCGCATCTCGCCCAGTTCCTTTTCCCACAGGGCACGCAGCTCGGGGTTGTTGAGCACGGCGGCCACCACGGCACCCCCATGGGTGGGCGGGTTGGAGTAGTTGGTGCGGATGACGATCTTGAGCTGGCTGAGCACGCGGTCGGCTTCTTCCTTGTTTTCGCACAGCACGCTCAGGGCACCCACGCGCTCGCCGTACAGGCTGAAGCTCTTGGAGAAGGAGGTGGACACGAAGAAGGTGAGGCCGGCGGCGACAAACTTCTGGATCACGGCGCCGTCTTCGGCAATGCCGTGGCCGAAGCCCTGGTAGGCCATGTCCAGGAAAGCGGTCAGACCCTTGGCCTTCACGGTGGCGACCACCTGATCCCACTGCTCGGGGGTGATGTCGTAGCCGGTGGGGTTGTGGCAGCAGGCGTGGAGCACCACGATCGTGCCGGGTGCAGCCGCGTTCAGGCTGGCCAGCATGCCGTCGAAGTTCACGCCACGTTGGGCGGCGTCGTAGTAGGTGTAGGTGTCGACGGTAAAGCCCGCGTTGGTGAACAGGGCTCGGTGGTTTTCCCAGCTCGGGTCGGAAATCAGCACCATGGCGTTGGGCGTGAGTCTCTTGAGGAAGTCGGCGCCAATCTTCAGGCCGCCGGTGCCACCGATGGCCTGAACGGTCGCCACGCGGCCGCTCTTCACCGGCTCGCTGTCGGTACCGAACACGAGGCCTTTGACCGCGTTGTCGTAGGCGGCAATGCCGTCGATGGGCAGGTAGCCGCGCGCGGCGGGCTTGTCCATCATGGCCTTTTCGGCCTGTTGCACGCACTGGAGCAGAGGCAGCTTGCCGTTGTCGTCGTAATAGACGCCCACGCCGAGGTTGACCTTGTTCGGGTTGGTGTCGGCAGCAAACTGCTCATTCAGACCCAGGATGGGGTCACGGGGGGCCATTTCGACGGGGGTGAACCGAGACATGTTGGCAGGTACCTGTCTGGGTGGAAAAACGGGGGGAGGGCACGCGGAAAGATGCCGCGCAAAAGCCCTCTATTTTAGCGCCAGGGGTCAGTCGGCCAAGGCCCGGGTGACGACCTCACGCACGTCGTTGCTGAGCGCTTCATGAGCGGCGACACGGGCAATCGCTTCGCGGGCGGCACTGC
>JAUVXK010000191.1 GCA_030603635.1 Burkholderiales bacterium
TGGTTCCAGTCGGGTTGGGCGCCCAGGCCACGGCAGTCGAGCACCCAGCCACCGGCTGTGCGCTGATGCGCCAGGGCCTGTTCGTCGCTCCAGGGGGTGTTCCATTCAATCGTCACGCCCAGGCTGGCCAGTGTGGCGCTCAGGGCCTGGAGCAACTGGCGGTTGTCGAGCTGGCCTTCGTCGGGCAGGTACAGACCCTGGTGGAAACGCTGGGCCAGGGCCGGTTCCAGTTGGCCCAGTCGCGCGGCGTCCAGTGGCTGGGGGCTGGGCAGTTCGGGCAGGGCACGGCCCGTGGCGGCAAGCAGGGCCCCGAAACGCTGGGCTTCATTCGCGTCTTGCCGGTGCCAGACGATGAGGGTGCCGTTCTGCTGGAAGTACACCGGCTGTACCAGCTGGCTCAGCAGCTCGGGCCAGCGCTGCAACGCGTAGCGGCCCATGGCCACGACACTGGGTTCGGTGATGGCGGATTCGGCCAGCGGGGCGAGCATGGCGGCGGCCACGCGCGCGGCAGAACCCTGGCCATCGGCCGAGCTGGCATCGACGATGCGCACCGCATGTCCGGCCTGGACCAGTAGCACCGCCAGCAGGCGGCCGATCAGGCCGGCACCCAGCACCAGCACGGGTTCGGCGCTGCCTTGATGGAGGGGAATGGAGGAAACTGCAGGCATGATGGTCAACTCGAAATTACATCACACGCCAGCCACCGCATTGCGGGCCGGGGGCGTTGCAGGATAATTTTTGGCATGACTCCCACCCCATTCCCTTCTGCACTGGCCGGAACGCCCCTGCGTTACCCGCGCGTCCTCACCATCGCGGGCAGCGATTCCGGCGGAGGTGCCGGCATACAGGCCGATCTCAAGACCTTTTCCGCGCTGGGCTGCTATGGCATGTCGGCCATCACCGCGCTGACGGCGCAGAACACCCAGGGGGTGCGGGCCATCCACGGCGTGCCGGCCGAGTTCCTGAAGGAGCAGATCGCCGCCGTGGTGGAGGACATCGGGGTGGACGCGGTCAAGATCGGCATGCTGCATGCCCCCGACATCGTGCACGCCGTGGCCTGGGCCATCGACACCTACCGGCTGGAACGGGTGGTGCTGGACCAGGTGATGGTGGCCACCAGCGGTGACGCGCTGATCGAAAACGCCACCGTGTCCGTGCTGGTGCAGGAGCTGTTTCCACGCGCCACGGTGGTCACTCCCAATCTGGACGAGGCGGCGTTGCTGCTCGGGCGCCCGGTGCGCGATGTGGATGCCCTGGACGGCGCCTGTGCCGACCTGCTGGCCATGGGGGCCAAGGCCGTGCTGCTCAAAGGGGGACACCTGGGTGGTGACCTGCTGACCGACGTGCTGGCCCTGGCCGACGAGCCGGTGGCCTACTGGCAGCGGCTGAGCGGTTCGCGCATCGCCAGCCGCAACGTGCACGGCACGGGTTGCACGCTGTCGTCGGCCATTGCCGCGCATCTGGCCTTGGGGCACACATTGGAGGAGGCGGTGCAGGCCGCGCACGGTTATATCCGGGGGGCGATCGAGGCCGGCGCCGCCGTCGTGACCGGCCAGGGCAATGGCCCGCTCAACCACGGCTACGCGCCGCGACCTATGCGCGTGTTGGGTTGACGCCCAGCAGCTCGTGCAGGCGTGGGCTGGTGGTGGTGTATTGCAACAGCACGCGCCGTTCAGGATGCACAATGGCCGCCGCCGCGAACGCGGCCAGGGTGGCTTCGTGGAAGCCGCACAGGATGAGCTTGCGTTTGCCGGGGTAGGTGTTGATGTCCCCCACGGCGAAGATGCCAGGCGAGCTGGTGGCAAACCGTTCGGTATCCACCACGAGCTGCTTGCGCTCCATGACCAGCCCCCAGTCGGCGATGGGGCCGAGTTTGGGGCTCAGGCCCAGGCGGGGCAGCAGCACGTCGAGCGGCAGACGGGTGGTTGTCCCTTCGGGCTGATCCGGTGTGGCCAGGCGCAGGGCCTGCAGCCGGGGGCCTTCTGCACCTTGTGACTTTTCCATGGCCACGGGTTGCCCCAGCACCAGGCGCAAGCGGCCTGCGCCGATGGCCGACCGGGCGGCCTGTTCCAGCGCCGTGTCGGCCCGGAACTTGTCCACCCGGTGCAGCAGGGTGAGGCTGGCGCACGAGCCGGTATCGGCCAGTTGCAGGGCGGTGCCCAGTGCTTCGTCCTCTCCGCCCATGACCACCACATGCCGCCCGGCCAGTGCGTCGGGTGCAACGCCGAAATAACGCACCTGTGGCTCGGGGCCTTGTTCGAATGCCTCCAGCCCGTCCAGGGCGGGTTTGCGGGGTACGAAGGCTCCCACCCCAGCGGCGATGAACACCGTCGGAGCCCTCAGTACCGTCCCCCCGGCCGTGCCCACCTGCCAGCGCCCATCGGGCAGCGGTTGCAGAAACAGTACGGGTTGGCCCAGGTGCATGGGCACCTGAAAAGGGGCGAGTTGCTGCAACAGACGGTCCGTCAGCTCACGGCCGCTGCACAGGGGAATGCCCGGGATGTCGTAAATGGGCTTGTCGGGGTACAGCTCGGCGCACTGGCCGCCCGGGTGAGGCAGCGCGTCGATCAGATGCGCGCGGATCTCCTGCAGGCCAAGCTGGAAGGCCTGGAACAGACCCACCGGCCCGGCGCCGATGACGACGGCATCGGTGTCGATCATGCGCGCGCCAGCCCTTCAACCTTTCAGCGCTGCAGCAGACCGAGCTTGCCGGGCTGGTCCTTGTACTGCTCGTGATCGGGCAGCGGAGCCTTGCGCTTGGTGATGCTCTTCCAGCCCGGGAGCCGCGCCAGTTCGGCGTTCAGCTGGATCATGTGCTGCTGGTCTTTCGGCACGTCTTCCTCGGCATAGATCGCGCTCACCGGGCATTCCGGGATGCAGACAGCGCAGTCGATGCACTCGTCGGGGTCGATGGTGAGGAAGTTGGGGCCTTCGCGGAAGCAGTCCACGGGGCAGACGTCCACACAGTCGGTGTACTTGCAGGCGATACAGGCTTCGGTAACAACGTGGGTCATGGCGGGGCGCTGGA
>JAUVXK010000051.1 GCA_030603635.1 Burkholderiales bacterium
AGGTGATTGCCATCATCCGCGCCAGCGACGAGCCCAAGGCCGCGCTGATGGCGCGCTTCAATCTGAGCGACCGGCAGGCCGAGGACATTCTGGAAATCCGCCTGCGCCAGTTGGCGCGACTGGAGGCCATCAAGATTGAGCAGGAGCTGAAAGAGCTGCGTGAAGAGCAGGGCAAGCTGGAAGACATTCTGGCCAATCCCAACAGCCTGCGCCGCCTGATGATCAAGGAGATTGAGGCCGACGCCAAGACCTTTGGCGACGAGCGCCGCACGCTGATCCAGGCCGAGAAGAAGGCCGTGGCCGAGATCAAGGTGGTGGACGAGCCGGTGACGGTGGTGGTGTCTGCCAAGGGCTGGGTGCGGGCCCGCACCGGCCACGGGCACGACGCGGGGGGCTTTGCCTTCAAGGCGGGCGACGGCCTGTACGGCACCTTTGAATGCCGCACTGTGGACACACTGATTGTGTTTGGCAGCAATGGCCGCGTGTACAGCGTGCCGGTAGCCAGCCTGCCGGGCGCGCGCGGCGACGGCCAACCGATCACCACGCTGATTGACCTAGAAGCGGGCACGCAACCGGTGCACTACTTTGCGGGTGCGGCAGGCACCACGCTGTTGTTGAGCGGTTCCGGCGGCTATGGCTTCCTGGCCACGGTGGACGACATGGTGAGCCGCCAGAAGGCGGGCAAGGCCTTTGTGACGTTGAACGAAGGCGAGACCCTGTGCCCTCCGGCACTGGCCAGTGGCGCCATGGCGGTGCGCCTGGCGGGGCAGGAAGGCGGCGTGATCGCTCCGCCCACGGCACCCGAAGGCGGCGAGGCGAACGCCGCGCTGGCCCCGGCCACGCACGTGTGCTGCGTGTCTGCCGCAGGCCGGATCCTGACTTTTGAGCTGAGCGAGCTGAAGCTGCAACCCAAGGGGGGCCGTGGCCTGATGCTGCTGAGCCTGGACGGCAAGGACACCCTGGCTGGCGCTGCGGCCTATACCCGCAGCGTGCGGATCGAAGGCATTGGCCGTGGCGGAAAACTGCGAGACGAAACGCTGGAGATCCGCAGCCTGAACAATGCGCGTGCCGCCCGTGGGCGCAAAGGCAAGGACGCGAGCTTCGGGTTCAAGCCGGCGCGGGTGTTCAGACTGGTCTGAGCCGGGCGGGCACCGGCTCTCGCTGCCTGATCAGGCCAGTTCGGCCATCAACTCGATTTCCACGCACACGCCAAACGGCAGTTGTGCCACGCCAAAGGCACTTCGGGCATGGGCCCCCACTTGCGGACCAAACACCTGGCCCAGCAGTTCGGAGCAGCCATTGGTGACCAGGTGGTGTTCGGTGTAGGTGTTGGTGGAGTTGACCAGGCTGAGCACCTTGACGATGCGCTTGACGCCATTGAGGTCGGTGCCGGCGGCCACGCAGGCAGCATGCAGCGTGCCCAGCAGGTCGATCGCCACGGCACGGGCGGCGGCCTTGCCTTCTTCGGTGGTGGTGGTCAGGCCGAGCTGGCCGACCCAGGGCTTGCCCCCTTGCTTGGCAATGTGGCCGCTCAGCAGCACCAGCTTGCCCGTTTGCACGAACGGTACGTAGGCAGCAGCCGGTGTGGCAACTTCGGGCAGTTGGATGTTCAGGGATTTGAGGGTGTCGTAAACGCTCATGTGGGTTCTCCGTAGGGTGTGTCGGGTCGGCAAGGGTCTGATTCTAGGCAGAGGCCGCGGCTTGCCGCCACGTCATCAGTTGAACTCATGCCTTGGTCAGGCTGCTGAATTCCGCGTCCGGGGCCACCGTGACGGCGACTTCCAGCTGGTGCGAGCCGCCGCCCTGGATCACGCCGCGCAGGGGTGAGACGTCGCCAAAGTCCCGGCCGATGGCCAGGGTCACGTAGTCTTCGCCAGGGCGTTGCAGGCCACAGCGGTTGTTGGTGGGATCGAAGTCGGCCCAGCCGTTGGCGTGGGGCACCGATACCCAGGCGTGGGACGCGTCGGCCCCAATGAGCCGGGGCTGGCCTGGAGGGGGCTGCGTGAGCAGGTAACCGCTCACGTAGCGCGCGGGCAGCCCCAGGCTGCGCAGGCAGGCGATCATGATGTGCGCGAAATCCTGGCATACGCCTTTGCGCTGCTCCAGGGCGTCCAACGCCGGGGTGTTGATTTCGGTGCTGGCGGTCTGGTATTCGAGTTCGGCGTGGATGCGCGCCATCAGGTCGTGGCAGGCGTCCAGAAAGGGGCGGCGGGGGGCGAACACCGGGCGGGCGAAATCGGCGAAGTGTTCGTGGCGCGGCACGTAGGGGGAGGGAAAGACGAACTCGGCGCTGGCTTCATAGGGGGCCTGGGCGCGGTATTGGAGTTGGTCGCGCACGGTTTCCCATGGGGGGCTGTCTTCCAGTTCCAGGCCGGCCTGGGTGTCGACCAGGCTGGAGGCGGTCACGTCCAGCGTGTCGTGGGGGCTTTGCAGGGAAAAGAAGGTGCGCCAGTTGCCGAAGGCGTCGCGCGTTTCTTCCCGCAGCACGGGCTGCGGCTCAATGGTGAGTGTGTGGCTGAGCACCGTTTGCCCCGGCATTTCGAGTGGGCGCAGGTGGGCCAGGTGCTGCGCCACCACGACCGGGGCCTGGTATTCGTAACGGGTGTGGTGCAGGATACGCAGCAGCATGGGCGGTCAGAGCAGGAAGCTGCGGTTGACGCGGTCCGCATGGCTGAAGTAGTGGTGCCCCAGCCGGTCCGACAGGTCGTAGGCGGCCTGGGTGCACGATTGCAGCAGCTCGATCAGCGCCAGATAGGCGTTCTGCTGGCCGGCCGGGCCGGACATGGCACCGCTGAGGGCGATCAGGTCCCAGCCTTCGGGGTCGGGCAGGCCTTCCAGCAGCTGTTCGGTGCCGCCGGTGTGGGCGGTGGGGAGTTTTTTCAGGCGCGAACGCAGCGTGGAAAGCACCCAGGCGAGCGAGCGGGGGTTGTCGCGCTGCGTGACCAGCATGTCCAGCAGGGCAACGAGGTCGCGCCGCTGCTGGTAGTGGGCGTGGAAGGTGATGGTGCTGTCGAAGAAGGCGAGCAGGGCTTCGAAGCCGCTGTTTTCGAAGGCGGCGCCGGTTTGGAGCGCCTCGGCCAGCGCGTGCGACAAGGTGGCCAGCCGCTCGATGTGCCGGCCGATGCTGAGCATGCGCCAGCCGTCGTCGCGCATCATGCGGTCGGTCTGGGCGCCGGTGATGGCCGACAGCAGTTCGCTGGCTTCCTCCAGGGCTTCCAGCGCTTCCTGGGTGGCGAAGTCGCCGTCTTCGCTCAGGCCCTGCATCTGCGCGGTGAATTCGCTTTCCACCCGTTCGATGAGGTTGCGCTGCTCCTGCGACAGCCGTTCGCGCACGTGGCTGGCGGCGCGGCGCAGGGCGCGCAGGTTGTAGCCGACGCTCTGGGCTTCCGCGTCGGGGTTGAGCATGGCCACCAGGGAGCGCTCGAACACGCGGGGGGCCTGAGCGGCGTCGGGTACCGCGGGGAGCACCAGGCCGTTGTACTTGGCGCAGACCGAGAGCCACGCCATGAGCTCGGGCGTGCTCTCGTCTTCGCCCTGCAGGCAGCGCAGGGCGGTGCGGGCGAGACGCAGGGCGTTTTCGGAGCGTTCGGTGTAGCGGCCCAGCCAGTACAGGTTTTCGGCCGAGCGACTGGTGACCACGCGCTTTTGCAGCGCCATGCTCAACGTGCTGGGGGCACTGTGCAGCAGGCTGGTGCGGTCGACTTCGCCATGGGTGAGCACCCAGCAGTCGGCGCTGCTGCCGCCCCGCTGCATGGAGGCGATCTGTTGGCCGTGTGGCGCCAGCCGGACCATGCCGCCGGGCAGCACGCGCCAGGAGCCGGGCCCGTCGGCCAGCGCAAAGACCCGCAGCATGGCCGCGCGGGGAGCGATGTCACCGCCGCGCCAGGTGGGCTGCTGCGACAGGGGCAGGTAGGCCTGCAGGGTGTATTCGTCGGGTCGGCGCACGATGCGGCCGGTGAGCTGGTCCACCCCCGACGAGGTGAGGCTGGGGCCGATCACGGCTTCGCTACCATGGTTGGGCCAGGTGCTCTTGATCACGCTCTGCTTGATGAGCGGCAGACCGCTTTGCAGGCTGGCCGCTTCCCCGCACCACCACGTGGCCAGCGAAGGCAGGGCCAGCGGTTCGCCCAGCAGATGTTCGCTGATGGCTGGCAGGAAGCCCAGCAGGGCGGTGGATTCCAGTGGTGCAGACCCCGGAGCGTTGGCCAGCAGCACGTTGCCGGCCCGCACGGCCTGCATCAGGCCCGGTACACCCAGGGCCGAGTCGCTGCGCAGTTCCAGCGGGTCGAGCCATTGGTCGTCGAGCCGTTTGATGAGCACGTCCACCGGCTCCAGGCCGTGGAGGGTCTTGAGGAACACGCGGCGGTCGCGCACCGTGAGGTCGCTGCCCTCAACGAGGTTCAGGCCCAGGTAACGCGCGAGGTAGGCGTGTTCAAAGTAGGTTTCGTTGTAGGGGCCGGGTGTGAGCAGGGCGATGCGAGCGTCTCGGCCTTTGGGCGACAGGCTGGACAGCCCTTGCATGAGCGCCTTGTAGCTGGCGGCCAGCCGCTGCACGTGCATGTCGCCAAAGGCCTTGGGGAACTGGCGCGAGATGGCGATCCGGTTCTCCAGCAGGTAGCCCAGCCCGGAGGGGGCCTGGGTCCTTTGCGTGACCACCCACCAGCGCCCATCGGGCCCCCGGGCGAGGTCGAAGGCGGCGATGTGCAGCCAGGTGTCTCCCGGTGGGGTGACGCCGATCATGGGCCGCAGATAGCCGGGGTGGCCCTGAACCAGGGCCGGCGGCAGCAACGAGTGCCGAAGCAGTTCACCTGGGCCGTAGATGTCGGCAAGGATGCGGTCCAGCAGCCGGGTGCGTTGCAGCACCCCGGCTTCGATGGAGGCCCAGTCCTCGGGGGGGAGGATCATGGGAAAGAGATCGAGCGACCAGGGCCGTTGCTGGCTGTGTTCGTCGGCGTAGACGTTGTAGGTGACGCCGTTGTCGCGCAACTGCTGTTCCAGGCTCTGCCGGCGCCGGTTCAGATCGCCGAAGCCGTCGAACCCCAGGTGCTCGAAGAACTGACTCCACTGCGGGGCCAGTGCCTCGCCGCTCTGACCCTGTAGCCGCAGTTCGTCGTAGTGCCCAAGGGACGCGGGCATGGCAACCGCGGCGGCCAGCGAGGAGGCGCTGGTGGTGCCGGGGTCGTTGTCGAACAAGGGCAGCGGGGCTTTGTGGGTCACGGGCAGGCAGTATGCCGCAAACGGTGGCTGGCTGTGGAGGCCCGGTCAGGGGTGCCGCAGATCGAGGGTAAAGGGGAACTCCTTGCTTTGGGGGGCTGGCTGGGCCTGCATCGTGCCGGGGGTATGGCCCATCTGGAAGAAGCGGGCCAGGCGGCGGCTTTCGGCTTCGTAGGCGTTGATGGGGAAGGTGTCGTAGTTGCGACCGCCCGGGTGTGTGACGTGGTACTGGCAGCCGCCCAGGGAACGCTTCATCCAGGTGTCCACGATGTCGAATGTCAGTGGGGCGTGTACACCAATGCTGGGGTGCAGGCTGGACGGGGGGTTCCAGGCTTTGTACCGGACACCGGCCACGTAGTCGCCTGCGGTGCCGGTGTTCTGCAGGGGCAGCGCGCGGCCGTTGACGGTGATCACGTAGCGGCTGTCGTTGTAGCCGCTGACGCGCACCTCCAGCCGTTCCAGCGACGAATCCACAAAGCGGACGGTGCTGCCCGCAGAGCCTTCTTCGCCCATGACGTGCCAGGGCTCCAGCGCATTGCGCAGCGTGAGCTCGATCCCTTTGGCCGCCACCTGCCCAATGAGCGGGAAGCGGAACTCGAAGTGCGGGTCGAACCAGCTTTTCTCGAACTTGTAGCCGTATTGGGCCAGGTCGTCGAGCACGTCGTCGAAGTCCATGCGCACGAAGGTGGGCAGCAGGAAGCGATCGTGCAGTTCGGTGCCCCAGCGGGTGAGCCTGCCGTGCCAGGGTTCGTTCCAGAAACGGGCGACCAGCGCCCTCAGCAGCAGTTGTTGGGCCACGCTCATGCGTGCGTGGGGCGGCATTTCGAACGCCCGCAGTTCCAGCAGGCCCAGGCGCCCGGTGGGGCCGTCGGGGCTGAAGAGCTTGTCGATGCAGAACTCGCTGCGGTGGGTGTTGCCGGTCACGTCGACCAGGATGTTGCGAAGCGTGCGGTCCACCATCCACGGGGGCATGTCGGCCCCGTACACCTGGCGATTTTTCTCGATCTGGTTCAGCGCTATTTCCAGTTCGTAGAGCTGGTCGTTGCGGGCTTCGTCCACACGCGGGGCCTGGCTGGTGGGGCCGATGAAGAGGCCGCTGAACAGGTAGCTCAGGCTGGGGTGGTTGTGCCAGTAGGCGATGAGGCTGGCCAGCAGTTCGGGCTTGCGCAGGAAGGGGCTGTCGGCCGGGGTGGCCCCGCCCAGCACGAAGTGGTTGCCGCCGCCGGTGCCGGTGTGGCGGCCGTCGGTCATGAACTTCTCGGCACACAGGTGGATCTGGTGGGCCGCGTCGTACAGGAATTCGGTGTGCTCGACCAGTTCGCCCCAGTGATGCGCCGGGTGGATGTTGACCTCGATCACGCCCGGGTCCGGCGTGACCTGCAGCATTTTCAGCCGCGGGTCGCGCGGGGGCGGGTAGCCTTCCAGCACCACCTGCACGCCCAGCTTGTCGGCCGTGGCTTCGATGGCGGCCAGCAGGTCCAGGTAGTCTTCCAGCCGCTGCAGCGGGGGCATGAACACGTAGAGGTGGCTGCTCTTGCCGCCGATGGAGGTTTCGGCCTTGGGGCCGTTGGCGCGTTGCGGGTCGCGTGCCTCCACGCACAGGGCGGTGCGGGTGAGCCAGGCGGCCGATTCCCCACGCTGGGGGTAGCGGGCACTCATGGGTTGCGCGGGGGCGGCACCGGCTACGCCCAGGCCGGCGGGGTCGCCCTGCCAGACCGGGGTGTCGCTTTCCGGGTTGCCGTTCCCGTCCAGGTGCCAGCCGTATTCGCTGCCTTGCATGGACACCACGCCGCCTTCGGCAAATCCACCCCCTACCTGATGCGGGGCGTACTGGTGGCGGAAGGCGGTGCCTTCGGGCAGGGCGTCGCGCGGGGCCGACGGGTCCTGCTCGATGTGGTAGGGGTAGTCGCTGGCAGCCACCCAGGGCAGGGAGTCCAGAGGCAGGCGGTAGCCCATGGGGGAATCGCCGGGGATGAGGTACATGCGCTCGTCGCGGAAGAACCAGGGACCGGTGGACCACTGTGTGGTGGCGGCACCGCTGCGCACGCCCTTGGGCTGGCCGTTCGGCACCGCATGGGCCTGCAGGGGCAGCACATAGCCCACGGTGCTTTCCAGCCCCTGGCTGAACACGCGGCGCAGGCGCACGCGCTCGAGTTCGTCACTGAGTTTGGCGTCGAACGGGTCCACGTTCACGGGCAGCTTGCGTTCGCGCCACAGGTAGTACCAGGTGTCTTCAAAGCCGGGGGTGATGTACTGGGTGCTCAGGCCAAGCTTGCGGGCCAGCGTCTGGATGAAGCGCTGGGCGTCGGCGTCGGTGTACTGCGCCGGGTCGCGCTCGTCGGCAAACAGGGCCGGGTTGTGCCAGATGGTCTGCCCATCGGCCCGCCAGTACAGCGACAGCGCCCAGCGCGGCAACTGTTCACCGGGGTACCACTTGCCCTGGCCCAGGTGCACGAAGCCACCGGCGCCGTACTGTTGGCGCAGGCGGTGCAGCAGTTCGGTGGCGTAGCTGCGCTTGGTGGGGCCCAGGGCGTCGGTGTTCCATTCGGCGGCGTCGCGGTCGCGGGTGGCCACGAAGGTGGGCTCTCCCCCCATGGTCAGGCGCACGTCGCCTTTCACCAAGTCGTCGTCCACCTGCTCACCCAGGGCGTTGATGGCGGCCCATTGGTCGCCGGTGTAGGGCTTGGTCACGCGCGGCGATTCGTAGATGCGCGTGACCTGCATCCGGTGCTCGAACGAGACTTCACATTCGTCCAGGGCGCCGTCGATAGGGGCGGCGCTGGAAGGCTGCGGGGTGCAGGCCAGCGGGATGTGGCCTTCACCGGCCAGCAGGCCGGAGGTCGGGTCCAGCCCGATCCAGCCGGCACCGGGCAGGAACACTTCGCACCAGGCGTGCAGGTCGGTGAAGTCGGCCTCGGGGCCGCTGGGGCCGTCCACGGCCTTCACGTCGGGCGTGAGCTGGATCAGATAGCCCGATACAAAGCGGGCCGCCAGCCCCACGTGGCGCAGCATCTGCACCAGCAGCCAGCCCGTGTCGCGACAGGAGCCGCTGGCCTTGGTCAGCGTTTCCTCCGGGGTTTGCACCCCGGGCTCCATGCGTATGGTGTAGGCAATGTCCTGCTGCAGCTGCTGGTTGAGCGACACCAGAAAGTCGATGGTGCGCATGTCGCCCTTGGCCAGCAGGGTGCGGGCATGGTCCAGGTAGGCGTTCAGTTTGGGGGTCAGTTCTCCCAGCACGAGATACGGGGCCAGTTCCGCTTTCAGCGCATCGGGGTACGCAAAAGGCACGGCCTCGGCGTAGGGTTCTAGGAAGAAATCGAACGGGTTGTACACCGCCATTTCTACCACCAGGTCCACCGTGACCTTGAATTCGCGCATCGACTTGGGAAACACCAGCCGGGCCTGGTAGTTGGCAAACGGGTCCTGCTGCCAGTTGATGAAGTGCTCGGCGGGCTCGATGCGCTGCGAATACGACAGCACCTTGGTGCGGCTGTGAGGGGCAGGCCGCAGGCGCACCACGTGTGGAGCCAGGTTGACCAGGCGGTCGTAGGTGTAGTGCGTAATATGATTCAGCGCAACATGGATGGCCATGGGTGCTTTCAGAAAAAAAGGGAGGAAGCCATGCGAGAGATCGGACGCGTTTTGCCGCGCCTGCCTGGAGCCATCCTAGCAAGGATTGAGCCAGTTTGGGTGACTGTGGTCTGTCCGGACTGAGGGCGGAAGATGATTCGCCTGTTGGCGTTCATGCTGGGCAGCGTGGGTGGCGCGCTGGCCCAGTTGCAGCAAGCGCAGCTGTGGCCTGTGGGAGGGTATGCCCTGCTGGCCAGCACAGCGTTGCTGGTGGTGGTGCTGGCTGGGTGGCTGAGGGCGCACGCCGGTGTCCAGGCCCTGTTGTGGGCGCTGGTGGGGGCGTTGTCGATCTTTGCCTTCACGGGCTGGCGTGCGTTGCACCATCAGGGTACTGCCTTGGACCCTGCCCTGGAAGGGCGGGACCTGTTGCTGGAAGGCTGGGTGGCGGAAATGCCCAGGCGCGGGGAGGCTGGCTGGCAGTTCGAGTTTGTGCCTGCACGCGCCTGGTTGGCAGGGCAGGAGGTGCAGCTGCCGCCACGCCTGCGCCTGAGCTGGTCGCTTCGGCCCAGTCATGGTGCGGGTTCAGTTCAGGAACCTCTGGCGTTGGAGTCCAGCGCCCTTCCTGCAGCCGGATTGCGCGTCGGACAGCGATGGCGGCTCGTGGCAAGGCTCAAGCGCCCGCACGGGCTGTCCAACCCCCACGGTTTCGATGCCGAGCTGTGGATGTGGGAGCAGGGCCTGCAGGCGACGGGTTACGTGCGCCAGGGGCGTGGTGTGGACGCGCCGGTTTGGCTGGAGGACACTGGGCGCTACCCAGTGCAACAGGCCAGGCAGTGGATACGGGACCGGGTGATCGACCGCGTGCCGTCACCCGGCGCGGCCGGCGTGCTTGCCGCCCTGGCCACCGGAGACCAGGGGGCGATTCCCCGTGCGCTGTGGGACACCTTCCGCGTGACGGGTGTCACCCACTTGGTGGTGGTCTCCGGCATGCACATCACGATGTTTGCCTGGCTGGCGGTGGTTGGTGTGGGGTGGGCATGGCGGCGGGCCGCCAAGACCTGGCCTGCCTTGCTGCTGGCGATTCCACTGCCCGTGGCAGCGGCCACCGGCGGTTTGCTGCTGGGGTGGAGCTACGCCGTGTTTTCGGGGTGGGGGGTGCCCGCGCAGCGCGCGATCTGGATGCTGACGGTGGTCGTGCTGCTGCAGCTCAGTGGCCGCCGATGGCCCTGGCCGCTGATGTGGCTGGCTGTGATGACCGTGGTGGTGTGGCTGGACCCCTGGGCGCTGCTGCGGGCGGGCTTTTGGTTGAGCTTTGTCGCGGTGGCGGTGCTGTTTGCCACGGGCAGCCCATTGCCCGAGACCGGCCAGCGCTGGCATGGCCAGGTGTGGCGGCTGATCCGTACCCAGGGCTGGGTCACGGTGGCATTGGCACCGTTGACCTTGCTGTGGTTCGGCGAGTTTTCCGTGGCCGGCTGGCTGGCCAATCTGGTGGCCATTCCCTGGGTGACGCTGGTGGTGACACCGCTGGCACTGGCCGGCATTCTGTGGGCCCCGTTGTGGCAGTTCGGGGCCTGGGCGGTGGAGGGGCTGATGGGGATGCTGGGCGTCATGGCGGCTTGGCCCTGGGCGGCGGTGAGCCGACCGGCTGTTCCTGGGATGCTCGCCTTGGTGGCCGTCTTTGGCGGGGTGCTGCTGGTCAGCGGGTTGCCTTTCGCCTGGCGGGTCTGGGGTTTGTTGCTGATCTGGCCGGCACTGGCGTACACGCCACCCCGGCCAGCACCCGGGCAATTCGAATGGCTGGCGGCCGATGTGGGCCAGGGCACGGCGGTCATCGTGCGCACCCATCGCCATACCCTCATCTATGACACCGGACCGCCCATGGGTACGCAGGCGGACGCGGCCCAGCGGGTACTGTTGCCCCTGTTGCGGCGCCACGGTGACGCACCCGACGCGGTGGTGGTGAGCCATGCCGACAGCGACCACGCCGGTGGCTTGGGGACGCTCGCGAAGGCCTACCCCCGAACGACGGCATGGTGGACGTCGTTCGACACCTCCGAGCGCTGGGGCATGGACAGCCGCCGTTGTGAGGCCCCCATCGGTTGGGAGTGGGATGGCGTGCCTTTCCGCTTCCTTCATCCCTGGCCCGGGGACGACCCGCAGCGCCTGTCATCCAATGCCATGTCTTGCGTGCTCATGGTCGGCGAGGGCGATGCCAGCCTGCTCCTGACGGGAGACATCACCGTGGACGAGGAAACGCGCCTCGCCCTGGCGTTGCCGGAGTTGCGGGCGCGGGTGCTGTTCGCCGCTCACCACGGCAGCAAGACCTCCACCGGCCCCGTGTGGCTCAACACCGTGCGACCGCAGTGGGTGGTGATCCAGTCGGGTTACCGCAACCCCTATGGGCACCCGGCCGTGGAGGTGCTGCGCCGCCTGGAGTCACGCGGCATCCGCTGGGTGAGCAGCCCGCGTTGCGGTGCGGCGATGGGCCAAAGCGCGCGGCCGGATATTGTCTGCCACCGCGACGCGGTACGCCGGTACTGGCATCACAGTGACGGTGGGTGAGGTGTCATCAGGTGGCTGAGCCGCTCGACGGCCTCGCGGCCGTCCATCAGGTGGATCCCTCCCTGTTCCTGTTTCGCCAAATGCTTGGCCCAAGCGGCGGCTGAGGCCACTTCCTCCGCACGCTGAAACTGGCCCGGCCCTACCGTGAGCACGCCCACGCTCAAGGTGGTACAGGGGTGAAAGCGCTGTACGCCGTGCCGGTCTTCGGCCCAGATGCCACCGGCTGCGCGGGCCGCTTCGTCGAAGAGGCCTTGGGCGCGGTGGTTGAATTGGGTCACGGTCGACTCGATGCGTTGCTGCCAGTCCGCGCTCTGCATCAGCAACACGAAGTCGTCCCCGCCCACATGGCCCACGAAGTCACGTCGCGGATCGCACGCCCCGGTGAGGCATTCGGCCTGCAGGCGGATCATTTCATCACCACGCCAGTAGCCGTAATGGTCGTTGTAGGACTTGAAGTGGTTGAGATCGGCATAGCAGGCCACGAAGTCTTGCCCGTTGTCCAGCAGCCGCTCAATGTGTAAGGTGATGGGGACGTTGCCCGGCAGGAAGGTCAGCGGGTTGGCGTGCCGTGCCGCTTCGATGCGGGCCTCGGTGACGGCGCGTACCAGTTCTTCGCCAGTGCCCAGGCCCAGATAGCGCCCACCCTCGGTGATGACGTAACCTTCGGTGAGATAGCGTTGGTCGTTGGAGGTCAGCACCTTGGTGAGTTGCTCCATCGGCGTATGCACGTCCACCAGCAGCGGGTTGAGGTTGGCGTGCAGGGTGCAAGGGCGTGGCCCATACAGGTCGCGGAAATACAGTCTCAGGTAGAGTTCTTGTACAGTTTTGCGCGAGATCAGCCCCACCGGGCGCTCTTTGTCCACCAGCGCCACGGCGTGCAGATCGGGACGTTTGCGAAGCAGATCCACCACCTCGTCGTGCGTGGCTGTGGCGGGGAGGCTGGGCGCAGGCTTGAGCAGGGTGCGTGCCGTCAACCCCCGGTTGGAGGCCTGCCGGTCATGGGGCAGTACGGCGATGTTGCGGTTGCCCAGCACTGCTTTGGCGTCGGCGCTCAGGTGCTCGGTGGCATGCTCCTGTGGCCGCCCCATGAAGTACCCTTGTACGAAGTCCATCCCCAGGTCGCGCAGCACCATCAACTCGTCCGCGTTTTCCACGCCTTCGGCAATGAGGCGTGAGCCAAAGGTGTCGGCCAGTTGTTGCAGGGCCCGCAGCGTCTTGAGTTTGTGGCTGGTTTCATGCACCTGGCGGATGAAGTACTTGTCGATCTTGACGAACTCCGGACGCAGTTCCGACCACAACCTGAGGCTGGAGCGACCGTCGCCAAAGTCGTCCAACGCCAGCGAGCCGCCGTAGCGCCGCAGCATCGACAGCGCTTGCTGGATGCCTTCCACATTCTGCACATGCTCGTGTTCGGTCAGCTCCACCACCACGCATGAGAGCGGCAAGCCGGCCGAGCGGGCCTGACGCAGCACCTGTTCCAGGCCATCGCGCCTGAGGGCCTGGATCAAGGCTTCGGCACTGAGGTTGACGAACAGCCAGCCCCGTTCTGCCGAGCGTGCCCAAGCCTGCAATGCCAGACGCAGGCACTCCAATTCCAATTCGATCGTCCATCCGCAGTGACGGGCCGCAGAAAACAGCGCGTCCGGGGTTTTCCAGGGTGAGGGTGGTTGTGGCCGGATCAACGCTTCGTGTCCAAACACGTGTCCTTCTGCCATGTGGACGATGGGCTGGAAATGGGGGCGCAGCAGCCCTTGCGACACGACATCGCGCACATCGCTTACGGGCGCGTCAGTCACAGGCAAAGCAAGGATTCTGGCAGTCATGTCGATTTGATGGCCCAAGTGGATGGCAGCCATGCACTGTATGACGTTTGTGTTTCATGTTCGTGACGCCACACACGCGATCGATTGCACCGATGAAAGCCGAATCACGACATGCCCGGCGCATCCCTGGCCCGCTCCTTGCTAAGATGGAAATGCCCGGATGCCTCAACAGGTCAGAACCCATTACAGAACGCCATCATGAGCCGACCGACCTTCGACGAAATGTACGCCGCCCCCGATCAGGTTCGGGCCCATTACCAAACATATGCTCGATGGCTGGCTGAACAACCGCCCGAGGTGATGGCGGACATGCGGGAAGAAGCCGAGATGATCTTCCGCCGCGTCGGCATCACCTTTGCCGTCTATGGCGACAAGGACGAGGACGGTTCCGGCACCGAACGGCTGATCCCCTTTGATCTGATTCCCCGGATCATTCCGGCTCACGAATGGCGCAGCATGGAAAAGGGCCTGATCCAGCGGGTCAATGCGCTCAACCGATTCGTGCACGACATCTACCACGACCAGGAGATCGTGAAGGCCGGTATCGTGCCGCGCGAGCAGATCGAGGGCAACGCCCAGTTCCGCCCGGAAATGATGGGCGTGGACGTGCCTGGAGGGGTGTATTCGCACATCTCGGGCGTGGACATCGTGCGGGCTCCCGTGCCGGGTGGCAACGGGGAAGCCGAATACTACGTGCTGGAAGACAACTTGCGCGTGCCCAGCGGCGTGAGCTACATGCTTGAAGACCGCAAGATGATGATGCGGCTCTTCCCCGAGCTGTTCAGCCAGAACCGCGTGGCCCCGGTCGCCCATTACCCCGACCTGCTGCTGGACACGCTGCGCGCCGTCAGCCCAGCGCACACGGCCGAGCCCACGGTGGTGGTCCTCACGCCCGGCATGTACAACAGCGCCTATTTCGAGCACGCCTTCCTGGCCCAGCAGATGGGGGTGGAACTGGTGGAGGGGCAGGACCTGTTCGTGAAGGACAGCTTCGTTTACATGCGCACCACGCGCGGCCCCAAGCGCATCGACGTGATCTACCGCCGGGTGGACGACGACTTTCTCGACCCACTGGCCTTCCGGCCCGACTCCACACTGGGTTGTGCCGGCCTGCTCGACGCCTACCGCAAAGGCAACGTCACGCTGTGCAACGCCATCGGTACCGGGGTGGCCGACGACAAGTCCATCTACCCCTACGTGCCACAGATGATCGAGTTCTACCTGGGCGAGAAACCCATCCTCAAGAACGTGCCCACCTACATGGGCCGAAAGCCCGAGGACCTGAAATACATCCTCGCCAACCTGAAAGACCTGGTGGTCAAGGAAGTGCATGGCGCCGGTGGTTACGGGATGCTGGTGGGCCCGGCGGCCACCCAGGCTGAAATCGAAGCCTTTCGCAAGGCGGTGGAGGCCAAGCCCGAGGGCTACATTGCGCAGCCCACGCTCAGCCTGTCCACCTGCCCCACGTATGTGGAGGAGGGCATTGCGCCCCGCCACATCGACCTGCGCCCATTCGTGCTCAGCGGCCAGAAGGTGCAGATGGTGCCCGGCGGCCTGACGCGCGTGGCGTTGAAGGCCGGATCGCTCGTCGTGAATTCGTCACAGGGCGGTGGTACCAAGGACACCTGGATTCTGGAAGCCTGAGGGAGACATACACATGTTGTCGAGAACCGCTGACCATTTGTTCTGGATGTCGCGCTACACCGAGCGCGCCGAAAACACCGCCCGCATTCTGGATGTGAACTACCAGACCTCGCTGCTGCCGCAATCGGCCGGGGTGGCGCAGGTCGGCTGGGAGGGGCTGCTGCGCATCAGTGAACTGATGCCTGCCTACCAGTACCAGTACGGCGAGGTCACTCCCCGAGACGTGCTGCACTTCATGGTGCGCGACGAGAGCAACCCCTCCAGCATCGTGAGCTGCCTGCGTGCCGCGCGGGAAAACGCCCGCGCCGTGCGCGGCGTGCTCACCACCGAGCTGTGGGAAACGCAGAACCAGACCTGGCTCGAACTGCAACGCCTGCTCAAGAGCCGCACTTTCGAGAAAGACCCGTCGGAATTCTTCGAGTGGGTCAAGTTCCGCTCGCACCTCTCCCGTGGCGTGGCCATCGGTACCATGTTGCAGGACGAGGCCTTCCATTTCTACCGCATGGGCACCTTCCTGGAGCGCGCCGACAACACGGCCCGTCTGATCGACGTGAAGTTCCACGCGGTCGAAACCGATTTCTACGGCGCCGCCAGCCAGGAAGACCAGGAGCTGGACTTCTACCACTGGAGCGCCATTCTGCGCAGCGTCAGTGCGTTCGAGGTCTACCGCAAGGTGTACCGTGCCGTGATCACCCCCGAGCGCGTGGCCGAGCTCATGATCCTGCGGCCCGACATGCCACGCAGCCTGCTGGCCTGCATGAACGAGGTGGTGAACAACCTGAGCGCGGTCAGCAACGAAACGTCTGCCGAGACAGAACGTCACGCGGGCAAGCTGCGGTCTGAATTGCAGTTCTCCAGGATCGATGAGATCCTGGCCAACGGTCTGCATGCCTTCCTTACCCAGTTCCTGGACCGGGTGAACATGCTGGGCAACCGCATCAGCCAGAACTTCCTGATGCCGGTGGCGGCCTGAGCCGTCCGGCTTCGCATGCCTGCACCAGTGTGGTGCCGCCGTCGTTGGGCAGATGATCGGCCAGTGGTCGGCAGCCCAGCGCGGTGCACAGCTCGTAATCGGGCACGTAATCCGATCGGCTCAGGCGCAAGGAATCGACCCGTATTCCCTGAGGTCGATAGACGAACCAGCCGTCGTGCCATCGGGCATCGGGTGGAGGGTCCATGCCTGCTCCCGATCCTTTGACACGACTTTCCACTGCCTGCAGTATCCAGCCACCGTCAGCGTCTCGCGCAACGACGTAGTCTTCCTCCCAGCGCACTTTCTCGATTGAATGCGTCCACGCCAGTGTGAATTGCTTCAATGCCAGAAAAACGACAGGCGGGCTGCCCGCGAGCGCGAGGCTCAGGCAGATTCCGCCGGCCGTCAGACTCACGGCTTCACAAGATGCCGGTGGTGACCCTGGCGGCGCGTGCGCCAGACGTGCCACGCCAGGAACAGGGCCACCGATCCGAGGCCAATCTCGTCGGTGATGGGCAGGGCCACCACCAGGAAGCTGGCCGCCACCACGGCCACGATCCGCTCCCACCACTGCAGCGGGCTGAACAGGTAGCCGATGGCACCCGCCCCCCACATGCCGATGGCCACCAGCGCCTTGAAGACGATCCACAACGTGGCCGTCCAGCTGTCGCCCTGGAGCATCAGCGCCGGGCTGTAGACCGCCATGTAGGGCACGATGAACCCGGCGATCGCCACCCGCACGGCGTTGAGGCTGATCTTCAGCCCCTTCTCCCGGGCGATGGGGGCGGCGGCAAAGGCGGCCAGTGCCACCGGTGGCGTCAGGTCGGCCATGATGCCGAAATAGAACACGAACATGTGCGACACGATCAGCGGCACCCCCAGTTCCAGCAGCACCGGAGCGGCCAGCGAGCTGGTGATGATGTAGTTGGGGATCGTGGGAATGCCCATACCCAGGATCAGGCAGGTCAGCATGGTGAGGAACAGTGCCAGGAACAGGCTTTCACGACCGATCGCGATCACGTAGCCGCCCATCTCGGCGGCCACGCCAGTGAGGTTGATCACGCCGATGATCACGCCGACCAGGGCACAGGCGATGGCCACCGGCAGGGCATGCCTCGCCCCTTCGACCAGGGCCCGCACCGCCAGCTGGCGTGAGTCGCCGCCCACACGGCGCAGGTAGGTGATGGCGACGAGCAGGGCCGTGACCACGAAGAAGGTGCCCACCCCGAACTGGAAGAAGCCCGCGCAAGCAAAGCCCAGCAGCACCCAGAACAGCGCTCGCAGCGCAAACCCCTTGACACCGCTGATGGCCGCCGCCCCGAAGATCAGCACCACCGTGAGCGCCAGACCCACCGAGCCCGAGAACAGCGGTGTATAGCCCGAGAACAGCAACGTCACCAGTCCGGCCAGCGGCAGCAGCAGGTACCAGCGCGCCTTCACCGCCGTCCAGGGGTTGGGGCATTCTTCTTTGGGCAGGCCCATCAGTCCCTTGCGGCCTGCTTCCAGGTGCACCATCCAGAACACGGTCACGAAGTAGAGGATGGCGGGGATGATCGCGGCCTTGACGATGGACAGGTAGGGCACGTTGATCGTTTCGGCCATGATGAAGGCCACGGCCCCCATGACGGGCGGCATGATCTGGCCGCCCATGCTGGACGTGGCCTCGACGCCCCCGGCAAACGCCGGGCTGTAGCCGAAGCGCTTCATGAGCGGGATGGTGAACTGGCCGGTGGTGACCACGTTGGCCACGCCGGAGCCGTTGATCGTGCCCATCAGGCCGGAGGAGATCACCGACACCTTGGCCGGCCCACCACGGGAATGACCCACGGTACCCATGGCGAAGTCGTTGAACAGCTTGATCATGCCGGCCTGTTCCAGGAACGCCCCGAACAGGATGAACAGGAAGATGTAGGTGGACGACACGTAGGTCGGCGTGCCGTAGATGCCTTCGGTGCCAAAACCGAGCTGGCCCACGATCTGGTCCAGCCCATAACCCCGGTGGGCCAGGTTGCCCGGCAGGTGCTGGCCGAACAGGGCGTACAGCAGGAAGATGCCGCAGATGATGGGCAAGCCCCAGCCCATGACGCGACGCGCGGCGTCGAACACCAGCGCAATGAGCACGATGCCCACCAACCAGTCCCAACCCTCCATCTCACCCGCGCGTACTGTGAGTTCGACTTCGAAATACCACTGGTACAGGCCGGTGGCAAAGCCGGCCAGCCCCAGTGCCCAGCCGAGCATGCGCCCGCTGGCGCCGAGCCCACCCCGTTGGCCATGGAAGGGC
>JAUVXK010000160.1 GCA_030603635.1 Burkholderiales bacterium
CTTGGGGCTGCGCCAGGCTGCGCCCATGCAGAAGCGCGTGGCACCCTGCTCCTTGGCGGCGCGGGCGGCGTCGAGCACTTCGTCCAGCGGCATGATCTTGCTGGCTTCCAGCCCGGTGTCGAAATGCGAGGACTGGGGGCAGTAGCCGCAGTCTTCGGCGCAGCCACCGGTCTTGATGGACAGCAGTGTGGAGAGCTGCACCTCGTTGGGGTCGAAGTTTTCACGGTGCACCTGCTGGGCACGGAACAGCAGGTCCATGAAAGGCAGGTCGTACAGCGCTTCCACGGCGGCCACGGTCCAGCGGGTTTCGGGCACGCCCACGTTGGCGCGGCGCAGGGACGACAGGGAGATGGGTGCGACGGTGGTCATGGTGTCACTTCAAAAGAGGGATGCTTCAGGCCGAACAGGGTTTGCAGGCCGGTGGCAGAAAGATGCGGCGCGACAGAGGCTGCATCGGGGCGTTCAAGATGGGGCACGATGCCCAGGCAGGACACGTGGAAGCGCCGCTCAAGCTCGTGCGTGAGGGTATGTATGTTGTCTTGCAGGTGCAGCATGGCTGGGTCCAGCGTGTTGCCCACCCAGCCCGCCAGGCGCAGGCGGCGGGCGACGATGGCCTCTGCCGTGAGCAGCGCGTGGTTGATGCAGCCCAGCCGCAGCCCGACGACGAGCACCACCGGCAGGTTCAGCTCGCACATGAGATGCGAGCTGTCCCAGTTGGGGCCGAGTGGCACACACAGGCCGCCCGCGCCTTCCACCACGATCAGGTCGGCGCGCTGGGCGAGTTGGCGGGCGCCTTGCTCCAGCGTGTCTCGATCGATCACACGCCCTTCGGCCTGCGCGGCCAGATGCGGCGCGCAGGGCTGGCGCAACTGGCACGGGCCCACCTCTTCAGGTTGCAATTCGATATTGCTGGCGGCCCACAGGGTTTGCACGTCTTCGTTGATCCACCGCCCGGCGATGTGGTCCATGCCAGCTGCCACGGGCTTGTACCCGGCCACCCGCAAGCCCGTCTGGGCAGCACGGTGCAGCAGGCCGGCGCTGACGCGGGTCTTGCCCACTTCGGTGTCGGTGCCGGTGACGAAACAGCCTTTCATGCTGGTTCCTTTTCCAGAATGTCGGTGAGCGCGCCCAGCAGTTGGTCCACATCGGCTGCGGCGTGGCTGGCAGAAAGTGTCAGGCGCAAACGTGCCGTGCCCACGGGCACGGTGGGCGGGCGAATGGCTGGCACCCGGATGCCTCGCGCTTGTAGCGCGGCCTCCAGTGCCAGTGCGCGTGCGTTGTCGCCCACGATGAGGGGTTGAATGGGTGTGAAAGACGGTGGCAGCGACAGGCCCGGGTGGCGCTCTGCCAAGGCAGCCAGACCGGTGCGCAGCTGGGTAATCAACTCGTTGAGCCGCTCGCGCCGCACCACGCCCTCTGGGCCTTCGATAAGCGCCAGAGCATGCCCCAGCGCGTGCGCCAACGCGGGCGGCATGGCCGTGGTGTAGATGTAGGGCCGGGCACGTTGCACCAGCCATTCGACAATGACGGGGTGTGCGGCCACGAAGGCCCCCGACACCCCGGCGGCCTTGCCCAGCGTACCCATGCAGATCAGGCGTTCGCTGCAAAGGCCGAAATGTTCCAGGCTGCCGTGGCCGCTCGCACCCAGCACGCCCAAGCCATGTGCATCGTCAATGACCAGCCAGGCGTCGTACTGTTCGGCCAGGCGCAGCAATGCGGGCAGGTCGGCCACGTCGCCATCCATGCTGAACACGGCATCCGTGACGATGAGTTTGACTGGGGTGGTGCAGGCGCGCAGCTGACGCTCCAGCGCGTCAAGCTGCCCGTGGGGGTAGCGCTGCAGCTTGGCGCGGGCCAGCAAGGCGCCGTCGATGAGTGAGGCGTGGTTGAGCTTGTCCGACAGGATGGTGGCCTGATCGTCGCCCAGTGCCGTCATCAAGGCCACGTTGGCCATGTAGCCGCTGCAGAACAGCAGCGCACGAGCGCCGGGGATGTGTGGGGCCATCCATTGCGCGAGGGTGGATTCCAGCGTCGCGTGAGCCTGGCTGTGTCCGCTGACGAGGTGGGACGCACCGCTGCCTGCACCCCACAGGCGGGCTCCGTCAGCCAGGGCATCAACCACGCGCTGATGGCTTGCCAAACCCAGGTAATCGTTGCTGCAGAAGGCCAGCATGCTGCCATGACCTTGCCAATGCTGGCGCGGCCCGCACGGCGACGTGCCCACCCGGCGACGGCGGCGCAGCGCGACAGCGTCGATGTCAAGCAGTTGACGGTTGATGTGTTCGATCAGCATCGGGCTGTTGCAAGGTGTCGTGCAGCGTGGCTTGCAGGCGCTCGGACAGCCAGTGAGTGAGTTCTCCGTCCAGCACGTAGGGGGGCATCACGTAGACGGTTCGCCCAATGGGGCGCACCAGCAGTTCGTGGCGGCGGCCCGCCAGGTGAAACGCCTCGGCAAAGCGGCCCTGGGCAAGCTCTGCCTTCACGTCGAAGGCCCAGATCATACCACGGCGGCGCGGGTGTTCCACCCCGGGGTATGCCATGAGCGGTGCCAGCGCCTGGTCGAGCAACGCCGCTTGTTGGGCGTTGCGACCCAGCACGTCCTGGGTATCGAAACGGTCAAGCACGGCCAGCGCCGCCCGGCAGGCCAACGCGTTGCCGGTGTAGGAATGCGAGTGCAGGAAGCCGCGCGCCACGTCGTCTGACAGAAAGGCACGGTAGATGGCATCGCGGCACAACACCAGCGACAAAGGCAAAAAACCGCCCGTGATGCCCTTGGAGAGACACACAAAGTCGGGCCAGATGCCCGCCTGTTCGCAAGCGAAGAAGGTACCCGTACGGCCACAGCCCACGGCGATTTCGTCGGCGATGAGGTGCACGCTGTACTGGTCGCACAGCGCGCGCACCCGTTGCAGGTAGGACGCATGGTGCATGGCCATGCCTGCGGCGCATTGCACCAGCGGCTCCACGATGACGGCGGCGATGTGCGCGTGGCGTTCGGCCAGCAGCGCCTCCAGATCGGCAGCGGCGCGTTGGGCCACGGCTGCGGCGCCCTCGCCTTCAGCGGCCTGGCGGTCGTCGGGCGAAGCTACCTGGTGCGAGCGCATCAGCAGCGGGTCGTAGGCGTCGCGGAAGACGGGAACGTCTGTCACGGCCAGGGCGCCCAGCGTTTCGCCGTGGTAACCCTGGCGCACGCAGACGAATTCGCGCTTGCCGCCCTGCCCCACGTTGCGCCAGTGGTGGAAGCTCATCTTAAGCGCAATTTCCACAGCCGAAGCGCCATCGCTGGCGTAGAAGGCATGACCCAGCACACCGCCTGTGCGGGCCGAAAGCCGTTCCGCCAGTTCGATGGCGGGCGCATGGGTGCACCCGGCCAGCATCACATGGGGCAACGTGTCGAGCTGCTGCTTGAGCGCGGTGACGATGCCTTCATCAGCATGCCCGAACAGGTTGACCCACCAGCTGCTGTTGGCGTCGAAGTAGCGGTTGCCCTCCTGGTCGTACAGCCAAGGGCCGTGGGCGCGGGCGATGGGCAGCGGCGGTACCACGGCCGCGCGTTGCATCTGCGTGCAGGGGTGCCACACGCTGCTCAGGCTGCGGGTCTGCCATTCGGCGTTCTGTCCCATGTCAGCCTCCGCCGAGCCGCCTCAAGGAGGCTGAGGCCCCCTCGGGGGGCAGCGAACAAAGTGAGCGTGGGGGTAGTTTCACTTCAGCCCAGCGCCTCAATCACCTCGGGCGGGGCCTGCACCAGCTCGATCAACACCCCCTCGCCCGCGATCGGGAACTCGTCGTTCGACTTCGGGTGCAGGAAGGTGATGTCGTAGCCCGCCGCACCCTTGCGGATGCCGCCCGGCGCAAAGCGCACGCCCTGCGCGGTGAGCCACTCCACGGCCTTGGGCAGGTCGTCGATCCACAGGCCCACGTGGTTGAGCGGCGTGGTGTGCACCGCAGGCTTCTTGTCGGGGTCCAGCGGCTGCATCAGGTCCACCTCCACCTTGAAGGGGCCGCTGCCCATGGCACAGATGTCCTCGTCCACGTTCTCGCGCTCGCTCTTGAAGGTGCCGGTCACCTCCAGGCCGAGCATGTCCACCCACAGTGTTTGCAGGCGGGACTTGTCGGGCCCGCCAATGGCGATCTGCTGGATGCCCAGCACCTTGAAGGGACGCTGGCTCATTTCTCGAACTCCACGATGGGCTGGTCCACCACCAGGCTTTCGCCCTTGCTGGCCAGCACCTTGGCCACCACGCCGTCAGCGGCGGCGAAGAGCACGTTCTCCATTTTCATGGCTTCGATGACGGCCACGCGCTCGCCTGCCTGCACCTTCTGGCCCGGCTGCACTGCTACCTCGACCAACAGGCCGGGCATGGGCGACAGCACGAACTGGCTCATGTCTGGCGGCGCCTTGAACGGCATGAGCCGGTGGAGCTCAGCCATGCGCGGCGACACGACCATCGTCTCCAGCTTGGTGCCGTTGTGCTGCACCACCAGGGCCAGCGGGTTCTTGCCCGAACCGCGTTCCATCTGAGCCGTGAAGGGCTCGCCGTTGCATTCGCCGGTGATGACGATGTCGTTCAGGCGCGAAGATGAGGTGAGCTTGTAGCGTTTGTCGTTGACCACCACGGCGGCATAACCCGTCTCGCCCGTGAACTCGTCCACATGCAC
>JAUVXK010000003.1 GCA_030603635.1 Burkholderiales bacterium
GTGCGACAGTCGAAGATCGGCTGGAAGTAGGGGATGACCCGGTCTTCCTTCAGCGCCTGGCGCAGCTTTTCCACCAGGTCGCGGGTCATGCGGTTGTTGCGCAACTGCGTGCCCACGGACTCCATGGTGCCGATGGTGTCCTTGCCCTGTTCCTTGGCACGGTACAGTCCCATGTCCACGCCGGCCATGAGGTCGGAGACGGTGTCGGCATCGCGCGGGTAGGTCACCACACCCACCGACGTGGTGACGTGAAAGCGCTTGCCATCCGGGGACAGGTAATGCTGTTCCTTGAGGCGCCGGCGCAGCTTTTCTGCCGCTACCTGGGCGCCCTCGCGCCCGGTTTCGGTGAGCAGCAGGATGAATTCGTCGCCACCCAGTCGGGCCGACAGGTCGCCCTTGCGGGTTTCCGCCTGGAGGCTTTCGGCGATCCGGCGCAGCACCATGTCGCCGCAGGGGTGGCCCCAGGTGTCGTTGACGTCTTTGAAGTCGTCCAGGTCCAGCATGAGCAGCGAGAATTCGTGGTCATGTCGCTTGGAACGGCCGACCTCGTACTCCAGCATTTCGTTGAAGTAGCGCCGGTTGTGCAGGCCAGTCAGAGGGTCGTGGCTCGAGTAGTACTCGAGTTCCGAAAGTGTGCGTCCCAGGGCCTTGCTGGAGCCGACGACCATCACCATCACCGCCAGGATGGAGCGGATGATGGCGATCTCCTGCATGCCGGGTCGCCGGGTGCTGGCATAGGCCACCCCAAGCAGGCCCGCGAGGTTGACGTTCTCGATCTCCGGCACGGAGACCATGATCATCTCCACGTCATCGACCCGGTCCTGTTCGTGATGGCTGTCGATCTCGAACTCTTCGATGTCGAGCGGTGCGTCTTCCGGCAGCTTGAGCTCACGCAGCATTTCCCGGGCAAGGCGGTCGCGGGCCAGTCGCTTGTTTTGTTCGCTCGGGTGACCCACATAGTAGAGATTGAGCGAGAGGCCGTGTGCTTCGCCGAAGGCGATGAAGAAGAACTGGAACGGAAACACCTCCTGGAAGCTGTTGAGGATTTCCTGCACGAAGGTCTTCCACTGGGTCACCTTCTCGTGGGAGAGGATGATCTGCTCCAGCACCGTGCTCTGACGCTCCAGCAGCTCCTTCTGCACCATGGTGCCGGCCAGCTTCTGGGCCGTGTCGTCAAAGCGCAGCAGGATGCTGCGCAGGTCGGTCCGGTTGGCCATGGCCCGCAGTTTTCGGGTCTGCACCAGCAGGGGCAGGGCCGATTCCAGGTGGTTGCATCGCTGAATGGCCTGGTTGAGCCCGTCCAGCAATTCATGGCGTTGCTGGTCCGACAGCTCCAGCTTGCGCAGGCTCTGGACCGTACGCTCCAGATGCACCATGAGGTCGTTGTGCACGTCCGACACCATGGACGAGATCGCGTTGGCGAAACGCTGGTTGCGCATCTGGTTTTCGAGCAGCCCGGCGAAGCGCTGCACCATCTGGAGGCGCAGGTCGGCGATGCTCTGGGGCTGGGCGGGCAGGCCAGCGGCGTTCATGATCAGGACTCCCGCACGATTTCAGGCAGAAGGTCCATGCCACACTGCAGGTCACGGAACCAGTTCAGGAATGCAGGCACCGCCGCGCCCCGGTACACGGGACCGTGCTGGGGTGCCAGCATGGAGATGTCGAGTTTCGAGACCCGGTCCACCCAGGCGCGTGCCGCACGGTTGCCGCACATGTACCGACGGTGAAAGCCCAGGATGTTGGGCAGGTGGGTGTCGAAATCGTCGACATAGGGCACGTCGACTTCCTGCGGCATCATGGCCGCCCCGATGTCGCCCGTGAACAGGATTTTGGAGACCGGATCGTACACATTGATCTGCCCCTCGGAGTGCAGGAAATGGGCGGGCACCAGTTGCAGGTCGAAACCCGGTGAAATGGTCAGCTTCATGCCGGTGTCGGGCACGGGTTCGAAGCGCTGCATCTCCTCGATGCCGTAGTGCGGCACGAAACGCGTCCAGATGTGGGAGATGTAGACCGGTGCCTGCGTCAGTTCCAGCCAGGTGGTGATGCCACCGACGATGTCCGGATCCTGGTGCGAGAGGATGATGGCCTTGACCTTGTCCGGGGGGAGGTAGCGCAGCAGCTCGGTCAGTACCCGGGGCATGACGCCAAACCCGCCCGGGTCGAGCAACACGCCCTCGTCGCCATGCTGCACCAGGTACTGGTTGGAGCGCACACCGTCCTCTTCGCCGGGTTCGCTCTCGTTGAGCAGGACGAAACGGTGGTCGCTGAAGTCGTAGAGTTCGATGTTGTGCATGCCACTGGCCTGAGTGTCGGGAAAAACCCTGTTGCTGTATCGGTTTTAAGGGTGGCAGTATAGCGGCACCGCCTGGCAATACTTTGTGTACAAAGAATCCATGAGGTGAATCGGCTGCGGGAAGGCCAATGTCCGTCGGGCGACAAAGTTTCTGAAGATAATTATTTCTGAAAATATTCGGGTGAGTTTGGGAGGTCCGTTGGGAATCAAGATGAATGCATTGAAGCGGTTCAGGATCGGGACGAGACTGAGTGTCGGGTTTTTCATCCCCGTCATTTTTCTGGTGGTCAACGGTGTCCTCAGCCTGGGGGCACTCAGCCAGCTGAACACCAACACCCATGCGGTTTACGATGATCGAGTGGTTCCGTTGCAGGGCCTGAAGAACATCGCGGACGCCTATGCGGTCAATGTCATTGACGCCGTGAACAAGGCCAACGCCGGGCTGATTTCGGCCAACGATGCGGCGCGTGATGTGGCAGCGGCCCGGCAGACCATACAGCGCGAGTGGCAGGCCTATATGGCCACCACGCTCACCCCCGAGGAGGCACGGCTGGCTCAGGAGGCCGATCGCTTGTTCGGCCCTGCCAACCAGGGCATCGATCGTCTCGAGTCGAGTCTGCGTTCCCTGTCAGGCAACGTGGAGGGTCAACTCGGCGAGTTCGATGGCCCGTTGTATAGCGCCATTGACCCGATCAGCGAAAAAATCACCGAACTGGTCGATTTGCAGTTGCGTGTCGCGAAGGAGGTCGCCGAGCAGGCTGACGTGCAGTACCGGCAGGCAATTGCGATCACCAGTGCCATGGCCGTGGTGGCGGTTGTCATCGCGGCTTTCATGGGATGGTGGATCACTCGCTCCATCACCGTCCCTATTCACGAAGCGGTGGCCCTGGCCAACACTGTGGCCAGCGGTGACCTGACGTCCCAGATTCAGCCCGATGGCAAGGACGAAACAGCCGATCTCCTGCGGGCGCTGAAGGCAATGAACGACAGTCTGGTGAAGGTGGTCGCTGAGGTGCGGCAGGCCAGCGATTCGATTACCACCGGATCGGCGGAAATTGCCACGGGCAATGCCGATCTGAGTGCGCGAACCGAAGGTCAGGCGTCCAGTCTGGAGGAGACTGCCGCCTCTATGGAGGAACTCACGGCGACGGTGAATCAGAACGCAGAAACCGCTCGTCAAGCCAGTCAGATCGCACGTCATGCCAGCGAAGCGGCGGAAAAGGGTGGCGTGGTTGTCGGGCAGGTGGTCAGCACCATGCACGAGATCAGTGGCAGCAGCCAGAAGATCGCCGACATCATCTCGGTGATCGATGGCATTGCGTTCCAGACCAACATTCTGGCCCTGAATGCGGCGGTTGAAGCTGCACGGGCCGGTGAACAGGGCCGAGGTTTTGCCGTGGTTGCCGGTGAGGTGCGCACACTGGCGCAACGGAGTGCGTCAGCGGCCAAGGAAATCAAGGAACTCATCCACAAAAGCGTGGAGCGTGTTCAGGCCGGATCGACCCTCGTGGGTGCGGCAGGTGAAAGTGTGAACGACATCGTGGTTCAGGTGCGGCGGGTTTCGGACCTGATAGCCGAGATCACGGCGGCCAGCCATGAGCAGGCGGGTGGAATCAACCAGATCGGAGATGCTGTTCAGCAATTGGATCAGGTCACTCAACAGAATGCCGCGCTGGTGGAGGAGAGCGCTGCTGCTGCCGAAAGCCTGAAGTTACAGGCCGCGCGGTTGTCGGAACTGGTCAGCGTTTTCAAACTGGCCCATGGTGGCGATACCTTCCGCCCGAGGCTGACCGCTACTTCGGCCCGGTAGGCTTGATACAGGTCTTCTTTTCGGTCATCTGGGCGAGGAGGTGCGCGCTCATCCCAGACGCTTTTCCATGAACACGCTCAACGGGTCCGGGCGGTAGCGGCCGAACGGTTGTCGTTCCGTGTAGCCCCGCTGGCGATACAGCCCGAGTGCCTCTGGCTGGTGAATGCCTGTCTCCAGCCTGGCCACGTGCACGCCCTGTTTCCGCAGCCACTCTTCCAGCCCCTCCATGAGGCAGCGGGAAAAGCCACGTCCCCGGTGTCCTTCCCGAATAAACACGCGCTTGATCTCGCCGTAGCGGCCATCGTCGTTCATGAGCTTCACCGCCCCGCAGGCCACAAGTTCCCCGGCCAGGTAACCGCCCAGAAAGCACACACCCGGTCGGGCCAGTGCCTCGGGGCTTTCCAGGTGGTTGCTTTCCGCCGGGTAAAGGGCGGCCATGTAGCGGTCGGCGTCATCCAGCAATGCCCGGGCGGCCGGGCAGAAAGGGTCCAGGGGGCGGAGGTGGAGGGTTTCCATGGGTCGATTGTCGCCTTTGGGCCCGGTGGCACAATGCCTGCCATGTCCGAATCTTCTGGCTCGCTCGTCACCTTCCCCGGCTCGCCGTTCGAGCTGTTTCAGCCTTTCCCCCCTGCAGGAGACCAGCCCACGGCCATTGCCCAACTGGTGGAAGGCATTCAGGACGGCGAGGTGTTCCAGACCCTGCTGGGCGTGACCGGCTCGGGCAAAACCTTCACCATGGCCAACGTGATCGCTCAGCTGGGCCGGCCGGCCATCATCTTCGCGCCCAACAAGACGCTGGCGGCGCAGTTGTATTCTGAGTTCCGCGAATTCTTCCCCAGGAACGCGGTGGAATACTTCGTCAGCTATTACGACTACTACCAGCCCGAAGCCTACGTGCCGCAGCGCGACCTGTTCATCGAAAAGGACAGCGCCATCAACGAGCACATCGAGCAGATGCGCCTGAGCTGCACCAAGAGCCTGCTGGAGCGGCGCGATGTGGTGATCGTGGCCACGGTCTCGGCCATCTACGGCATCGGCAAGCCCGAAAGCTACCACCAGATGATCATGACGCTGCGGGTGGGCGACAAGATGGGCCAGCGCGACATCATTGCCCAACTGGTGCGCATGCAGTACCAGCGCAACGAGCAGGACTTCTCGCGCGGCAAGTTCCGCGTGCGTGGCGACACCATCGACGTGTTCCCGGCCGAACACTCCGAACTGGCCATCCGCATCGAGCTGTTTGACGACGAGGTGGAGACCCTGCAGCTGTTCGATCCGCTCACCGGGCGCATCCGGCAGAAGATCCCGCGCTTCACCGTGTACCCCAGCAGCCACTACGTGACGCCGCGAGAACAGGTGCTGGCTGCCGTGGAAACCATCAAGGTGGAGCTGGCCGACCGGTTGAAGGAACTGGTGGGCATGGGCAAGCTGGTGGAGGCCCAGCGACTGGAGCAGCGCACCCGCTTTGACATTGAAATGCTCAGCGAGGTAGGCCACTGCAAGGGCATTGAGAACTACACCCGCCACCTGAGCGGTGCGGCGCCTGGCGAGCCGCCCAGCACGCTGACCGACTACCTGCCCAGAGACGCGCTGATGTTCCTGGACGAAAGCCACGTGATGATCGGCCAACTGGGCGGCATGTACAACGGCGACCGCGCCCGCAAGACCACCCTGGTGGAATACGGTTTTCGCCTGCCCAGCGCGCTGGACAACCGGCCGTTGAAGTTCGAGGAGTTCGAGCAGCGCATGCGGCAGTGCATCTTCGTGTCGGCCACCCCGGCGGATTACGAGAAGCGGCACTCGGGCCAGATCGTCGAGCAGGTGGTGCGCCCCACCGGCCTGGTGGACCCGGTGGTGGAGGTGCGCCCTGCCACCCACCAGGTGGACGACGTGCTGCAGGAAATCCGCCTGCGTGTGGAGAAGGAGGAGCGGGTGCTGATCACGACGTTGACCAAGCGCATGGCCGAGCAGCTCACCGACTACCTGACGGAAAACGGCGTGAAGGTGCGCTACCTCCACTCCGACGTGGACACGGTCGAGCGCGTGGAGATCATCCGCGACCTGCGCCTGGGGACGTTCGACGTGCTCGTCGGTATCAACCTGCTGCGCGAGGGGCTGGACATCCCTGAGGTGTCGCTCGTGGCCATTCTGGACGCCGACAAGGAGGGCTTCCTGCGCGCCGAACGCAGCCTGATCCAGACCATTGGCCGCGCGGCGCGCAACCTCAACGGCAAGGCCATCCTCTATGCGGACCGCATCACCGAATCGATGAAGAAGGCGATGGACGAGACCGAGCGCCGCCGCGCCAAGCAGATCGCCTTCAACGAGGCGCACGGCATCACGCCCAAGGGCGTGGTCAAGCGCATCAAGGACCTGATCGACGGCGTGTACAGCGAGAAAGCGGGTGAGGAGGCTCGCAAGCTTGAGCAGGCCCGGCAACATCTGGCGGAGGTCGAAGACATGAGCGAAAAAGACCTGGCCAAGGAAATCAAGCGGCTGGAAAAGCAGATGCTGGAGCACGCCCGGAACCTGGAATTCGAGCAGGCCGCCCGCGTGCGCGACCAGCTTGCGCGCCTGAAGGACCGGGTGCTGGGGGCGCACGGCAGCGACAACGTTGTGCCCTTGCGGCCGGCGGCCTGACGTTGCCTCCCTCATTCAGGTGAGGCGAGACGTTCCCGGCTTGACGGAAAATTCGATCATGGCCGGCATCACGCGCATCTATCTGATCGAGGACGATCGCAGCATTCTCCAGTTCGTGGAGAAGGCGCTGGAGCTGCGCCCGGACTGGCGCCTTGTCGGCCATTCGGATACCTTTGCCCATGCCCGGCTCATGGCGCCCATCAGCATGGCCGACGTGTTTCTGGTGGACCTGGGGTTGCCCGATGGCCGTGGAGAAGACATGCTGCGCCAGTTGGCCGTGGCCAAGCCTGAGGCCGAACTGCTCGTCTTCACCGTGTTTGGTGATGAGTCCCGACTCATCACCGCCTTACAGATGGGAGCCACCGGTTATGTGCTCAAGGGCTGCAGCACCACCGAGCTGATCGAGGCCATCGAACAGATCCAGGGGGGTGGAGCCCCGATCTCACCGCTGTTGGCCCGGATGCTGCTCAAGCAGTTCCGCTCGGGTGGGGGAGCATCGGCCGATCTGGCCAGCGTGGACATGCCCCCGCTGTCGGATCGTGAGATCGACGTCCTCAAGCTGGTGGCCCAGGGGTATGTGAACAAGGAGATCGCCAGCCGCCTCGGCATCGGCACGGCCACCGTCAGCACCCACATCAAGAACCTGTATCGCAAGCTGGCGGTCCATACCCGGGTCCAGGTGGTCCGGGTGGCCCAGGAGCGGGGCCTGATCTGATGCCACCCGCGCCGTTGCCTCTGTCGGCCGGCTGGCGCCAGCTTCCGCATTACGTCTGGGTCGGCCTGATGCTGCTGGGCCTGCTGGTGGCGTTGCACTGGGTGTCGCGGCCGGGCGCCGTGCCGGGGGCCGTGAACGTCGACCGCATCGAAGCCTCGGTGCTGGGCCGTGACGACATTCCGCCGAAGCCTGTCGGGTTGCCGCATGTGCTGGACGACGAATCCCCCGTCTGGCGACATCGCGTGGCCTATCGGCTGGACTGGCCCTCGGCGCTGGATTACCCGAGCCGTGAAGGGCAGCGCCTGGCCCTGCTGCTGCCCCGTGTGGATGCGCGATTCCGGGTCCTGCTCAACCAGCAGGAGGTCTACAGCGTCGGCTGGTACGCCTCTGCCGACCGCACCATCCTGTCTGGTCTGTTCCCCTACCATATTCCCTTGCCGGCAGGCCTGCTCGCCGATCGGCCGCAAGACAACGTGCTGGTCATCGAGGTGCAGGGAGTGCCGCTCGAACGCAGCGGCCTGTCGCCATTCCAGATTGGCGAGCACGACCCCCTGTTCGACCGCTACCGGGTGCTGGAGGTATGGCAGGTGATGGGAGGCTGGATGATGGCCATCGCCTCCGTGTTCATGGGCCTGATCTCGCTGTTTCTCTGGAGTTCGCTCAAGGAACGGCTGTTCTTGCTCATGGCGGCTGCGTCCCTGGCGCATGTGGTGCGCCTGCTGCTGCTGCTCATGCTGGAGTCGCCGTTGTCGCCAGAGTGGCATTTCTTCGTTTATCGGCTCGCGTTCAACCTCTATGTGGCCTTCTTCTGCCTGTTCATCGAAGAACTGTTCGGGTTGCGAATGCGCGTCGTTCGCTGGCTCGCGTACTTCCTGCTGGTTTCCGGCCCCCTCTGGCTTTTGGCGGCGCTGTACACCGAAAGCTACACCTACGCCCGGATCTGGGCGGGGGGGCTGGCACTGCTTGCCGGCGTGAGCCTGGCCATGCTGTTCGTTCGGGTGGAGTGGGGGCGGCGCATCAACCAGGATCAGACGCTGGTGATGGTGGTGGCGCTGTTCACCCTGATCACCGGTGTCCGGGACTTCCTGGTCCTGCAGCTCCATTTCCCGGGAGACGCGGACATCCGCTGGATGTCCATAGGCAGTCTCGCCCTGATGTTCACCCTGGGTTGGGTGCTGGTCCAGCGCGCCACGGCCTCCACCCGGGAGGTCTACCGTCTCAACCAGTCGCTGGCAGAGATCGTGGCCCGCCGGGAATCCGAGCTCAGGCAGGCGTTCGAACAGCTCCGGGTGTCCGAACAGCAGCGCGCCGTGGAAGGCGAACGGCGACGGCTGATGCGTGACATGCACGACGGGCTCGGCAGCCAGCTGGTCCAGACGCTCAACATGGTGCGCAGCCACCGCGGCGTCCTGGACCCTCAGTCGGTGGAGGCGATGATTCACCATGCCCTCGAGGAATTGCGGATGACGCTGGACTCGCTGGAGCCGATGGAGGGGGATCTGCCCACCATTCTGGGTACGTTCCGGCAGCGGATCGCTCCGGCACTGGACTCGGCCGGTATTGCGCTCGTTTGGGATGTCCAGGAGGTGCCTGCTCTGGGTGGCCTGGATTCCAGGGGCATCATGCACCTGTTCCGTTGTATGCAGGAGATCTTTGCCAATGTGGTCAAGCACTCGCGTGCCACCGAGGTCACGGTGCGTACGGCCAGCGATGATCAGGCGGTGTACCTTTATGTCGAGGACAACGGTGTCGGAATGTCGCGCGATGCCACAGGGGGAGGTGGCGGCCGAGGACTTGGCAATTTACGGGTCCGCGCCTCCAAGCTCGGAGCCAGGATACGTTTTTACAACGCAAATCCAGGAACTGGCGTAGAGTTCAGGTTTCCAATGCAACACCCGGCCCCCACGGAATGGGCCGATACCGGGTCCGGCGCAGTTTAGATTTTTGTCGTTGACAAAACGTCTTTTTTGCGAAGGTCGACCAAAAAAGTCGGTTTTTTGGTATACTCGACCGAAACAGTCGGTTATTGACTGTGCTGGCGAGTGATCCCGGGCGGCCTTTGTGGCGGGGTCCGTTGTTGATCATTCCTCCAAGGAGCTTGAGATGCGCCTCACGACCAAAGGACGGTTTGCCGTCACCGCAATGATAGATCTGGCGTTGCGCCAGTCGGGCGGGCCTGTGACCCTGGCGGCCATCAGCCAGCGGCAGCATATTTCGCTGTCGTACCTGGAGCAGCTGTTCGGCAAGCTGCGCCGACACGATCTGGTGGAGTCCACCCGTGGGCCGGGGGGTGGCTACACCCTCAGCCGCAAGGCGTCGGAAATCACCGTCGCCGATATCATCGTGTCGGTGGACGAGCCCATTGACGCCACCCAGTGCGGCGGCAAGGAAAATTGCCATGGCGACGGCGCCCGTTGCATGACCCACGAGCTCTGGTCCGCCCTGAATGCGAAGATGGTGGACTTCCTGGATTCCATCACTCTGCAGAAACTGGTGGACGAGCAGTTGGCCAAGGGCGTGGTGGTGGAGAATGCGCCGACCATCAAGCGGGCGATATCCTCGGCTCCGGTGGTCAAGCCCATCCGCGTGAACGCGCCGAATTCCGTGTTTGCGCTCGGGGCTGTGGCCTCCAAGTGACTCCGATCTGACCGTGGCCTCACGCCTCACGAGACTTTCATGACCATGACCCCTCACTTTCCCATTTACATGGACTACAGCGCCACCAACCCGTGCGACCCGCGCGTGGTGGACAAGATGGTGCCGTGGCTCTATGAACATTTTGGCAACCCCGCCTCGCGCAGCCACGCCTGGGGCTGGGAAGCCGAAAAGGCCGTGGAAAATGCCCGTGAGCAGGTCGCCGCGCTGATTGGCGCCGACCCTCGCGAGATCGTGTGGACCAGCGGGGCCACCGAGTCCGACAACCTGGCACTCAAGGGCGCTGCGCACTTCTACCAGGGCAAGGGCAAGCACATCATCACCGTCAAGACCGAGCACAAGGCCGTGCTGGACACCTGCCGCCACCTGGAGCGTGAAGGCTTTGAGGTGACCTACTTGGACGTGCAGGCTGACGGCCTGGTCAATCTGGATGCCTTCCGCGACGCCATCCGTCCCGACACCATTCTGGCCAGCGTGATGTTCGTGAACAACGAGATCGGCGTGATCCAGGACATCGCCGCGCTGGGTGCCATCTGCCGTGAGAAGGGTGTGATCTTCCACGTGGACGCCGCCCAGGCCACCGGTCGCGTGGACATCGATCTGGCCACCTTGCCTGTGGACCTGATGAGCCTGACCAGCCACAAGACCTACGGTCCCAAGGGCATTGGCGCCCTGTACGTGCGCCGCAAGCCGCGCGTGCGCATTGAGGCCCAGATGCACGGCGGCGGCCATGAGCGCGGCATGCGCTCCGGCACGCTGCCCACCCACCAGATCGTGGGCATGGGCGAGGCCTACGCCATCGCCAAGGCCGAGATGCACACCGAGCTGCCGCGCATCCAGGCGTTGCACGACCGCATGCTGGCCGGCCTGTCCACCATCGAAGAGGCGTTCATCAACGGCCATGCCACCCAACGCGTGCCGCACAACCTGAACATGAGCTTCAACTTCGTGGAGGGCGAATCGCTCATCATGGGCATCAAGGGTGTGGCGGTGTCCAGCGGCTCGGCCTGTACGTCGGCCAGCCTGGAGCCCAGCTACGTGCTGCGCGCCCTGGGCCGCAGCGACGAACTCGCCCACAGCAGCCTGCGCATGACGATTGGCCGCTGGACGACGGAACAGGAGATCGATTACGCGGTCCAATCCATCAAGGACAATGTCGCCAAATTGCGCGAACTCTCGCCCTTGTGGGAGATGTACAAGGACGGCATCGACCTGTCCACCATCCAGTGGGCAGCGCATTGAAGGAGTATCACCATGGCATACAGTGACAAGGTCATCGACCACTACGAAAACCCCCGCAACGTCGGCAGCTTCGACAAGGGTGACGACACCGTCGGCACCGGCATGGTCGGTGCTCCGGCCTGTGGCGACGTGATGAAGCTGCAGATCAAGGTCAACCCCGCAACGGGGCTGATCGAGGATGCCCGCTTCAAAACTTATGGTTGCGGTTCGGCCATCGCCTCCAGTTCCCTGGTGACCGAATGGGTCAAGGGCAAGACGCTGGACGAAGCCGCCCAGATCAAGAACAGCCAGATCGCCGAGGAACTGGCTCTGCCGCCGGTCAAGATCCATTGCTCCATCCTGGCGGAAGACGCCATCAAGGCCGCCGTGGACGATTACAAGAAAAAGCATGCGCACTGAACGCGCCAGGGATCGAAGGTGAGTGGAATGTCCGTGACTGTGACCGAAGCCGCAGCCAAGCACGTGAACAAATACCTGGCCCGTCGGGGCAAGGGAGTGGGCGTGCGCCTGGGTGTCAAGACCACCGGCTGCTCCGGCCTGGCTTACAAGCTGGAGTATGCCGACGAGGTCGCGCCCGAGGATGTGGTGTTCGAAGACCACGGCATCAAGATCCTGGTCGATCCCAAGAGCATGCCGTACATCGACGGCACCCAGCTCGATTTTGTCCGCGAGGGGCTTAACGAGGGATTCCGTTTCAACAACCCGAATGAACGGGATCGTTGCGGCTGTGGCGAGTCCTTCCGTGTCTGAAGGTCTGAACCTTCAGGCTGACGACTTCTCCCTGTTTGGCCTCCCGCCCCGCTTTCGGCTCGACCGGGCCGCGCTCGACGAGCGCTGGAAACAGCTCCAGCGCCAGGTGCACCCCGACCGCTTCGCCACCCAAGGCGCGGCGGCCCAGCGTGTGGCCATGCAGTGGTCGGTGCGCATCAACGAGGCCTACGGTCGCCTGAAGGATCCGCTCAAGCGGGCCGCCTATTGGTGCGAACGGCAGGGTGTACCGGTGAATGCAGAGAACAACACCGCCATGCCTGCCGCTTTCCTCATGCAGCAGATGGAATGGCGTGAGGCCCTGGACGAGGCGAACGACGAGGCTGCGCTGGAGCGGCTTCTGGCCGAAACCCGCCAGGCCCGCGACGCCGGGCTGAGCGAACTCGCCGTGGCCATCGACGACCGGGGCGACGCCCAGGCTGCCGTCGGGCAGGTCCGAGCCCTGATGTTCGTCGAGCGGTTTGCCGAGGAAGTGCACAATCGCCTGGAACGGCTTTGAATCCGAGATGGCACTACTACAGATATCCGAACCCGGGCAGACCCCGGACCCGCACCAGCGCCGCGTGGCGGTGGGTATAGACCTTGGCACCACCCATTCGCTCGTGGCAGCGGTGCGCCACGGCATGGCTGAATGCCTGCCCGACGAGCAGGGTCGGGTCATCCTGCCCAGCGTGGTCCGTTACCTGCCACCGGGCAGCAGCCCCGGCCGCCAGATCGGGTTTGATGCGCTGGCCGCCCAGGTGAGCGACCCCCTCAACACGATCAGCTCGGTCAAGCGCCTCATGGGTCGTCAACGCGACGACCTGGCCGCCCAGGGCGTGGTGGACAAGCTCCCGTACACCGTGGTGGAGGGCCCCGGCATGGCGGCGGTGCGCACCGTGGCAGGCGACAAGTCGCCGGTGGAGGTGAGTGCCGAGATCCTCGCGACCTTGCGCTACCGCGCCGAAGACACCTTCGACGACGAGCTGTACGGCGCGGTCATCACCGTGCCCGCCTATTTCGACGACGCCCAGCGCCAGGCCACCAAGGACGCCGCCCAGATGGCTGGCCTGAAGGTGCTGCGCCTGATCAACGAACCCACGGCGGCGGCCATTGCCTACGGGCTGGACCAGGCTGCCGAAGGCATCTATGCCGTCTACGACCTCGGTGGCGGCACCTTCGACGTGTCTATCCTGCGGCTGACGCGCGGGGTGTTCGAGGTGCTGGCCACGGGGGGTGATTCCGCCCTGGGGGGCGACGATTACGATCGCGCCTTGGCCGACGCCGTGCTGGCCGGGGCCGGATGGCCGGTCCACGCTGCCGAGTTGCCGGCCGGCGAGCGCGCTGCCGTGCTGGCCGAGGCGCGTCGCGTGAAGGAGGCCTTGTCGGTGCTGGCAGGCACCCAGGAGCAGGTTCGGTTTTCCGCTCAGGTGCAAGGGCGTCTGCTGGAGAGGGCACTCGGCCATGCCGACTTTGCCGCAGCCACCGAACCGCTCACCCAACGCACCCTGACCGCCGTGCGGCGGGTGCTGCGCGACGCCAGGCTTGATCGCAGCGAGGTCAAGGGGGTGGTGATGGTGGGGGGCTCGACCCGCATGCCGGTGGTGCGCGAAGCTGTGGCCGCCCATTTCGGACAGGAGCCGCTCGTCAACCTCAACCCCGACGAGGTGGTGGCTCTGGGGGCCGCCATCCAGGCCAATCAGCTGGCGGGCAACAGCCCCGACGGCGAACTCCTGTTGCTCGATGTCATCCCCTTGTCCCTGGGCATCGAAACCATGGGCGGTCTGGTGGAGCGCATCGTTCCACGCAACACCACCATTCCCACGGCCATGGCCCAGGACTTCACCACCTTCAAGGACGGACAGACCGCACTCGCGCTGCATGTGGTGCAAGGCGAGCGTGACCTGGTGGCCGATTGCCGCAGTCTGGCCCGCTTCGAGCTGCGGGGCATCCCGCCCATGGCCGCCGGTGCCGCGCGCATCCGCGTCACGTTCACGGTGGATGCCGACGGGCTGCTCACGGTCAGCGCCCGGGAGCAGACGACGGGTGTGGAGGCTCGCATCGACGTCAAACCCTCGTACGGACTGAGCGACGAGCAGATCGCTGCCATGTTGCAAGACAGCTTTGCCACCGCCGAGCAGGACATGCAGGCCCGGGCCGTGGTCGAAGCCCGGGTCGATGCCGAACGCATGGTGGACGCCACCCGTTCGGCCCTTGCCGTCGACGGCGGTCTGCTCACCGCCAGCGAACGCGCCGAAATCGAAGCGCTGGTGCAGGCGACCGAAGCGGCACGGACACTGACCGATCCCGCAGCCATCGAAGCAGCCACGCAGGCCCTGGCCAAAGGGTCGGAAGCGTTTGCCGCGCGGCGCATGAACCGCAGAATCACGCAGGCCCTGGCCGGTCATCACATCGACGAACTCTGAGCCGTTTTCCGCCATGCCCACCATCACCATTCTGCCACACCCCGAATACTGCCCCAAGGGCACCCAGATCAAGGCGCTGAGCGGCACCACGCTGTGCGAAGCCCTGCTCGACAACGACATCGAAATCGAGCACGCCTGTGACATGAGCTGTGCCTGCACCACCTGCCACGTGATCGTGCGCCAGGGCTTCGAGACGCTTAACGAAGCCACCGAGGACGAGGAGGACCTGCTCGACAAGGCCTGGGGTCTGGAGCCGCAATCCCGCCTGAGCTGCCAGGTGCAGCTGGGCAGCAACGACCTCACCATCGAGATTCCGCGATACACCATCAACCACGCTCGCGAGCAGCACTGAACACTCATGCGCCAGATCGTCCTGGATACCGAAACCACCGGCCTGTCGGCACAGGACGGTGACCGCATCATCGAGATCGGTTGCGTGGAACTGCTCAACCGAAAGCTGACCGGCAACAACCGACACTACTACCTCAATCCCGAACGCGACATTCATGAAGACGCGCTGCGGGTGCACGGGATCTCCCTCGACTTCCTGGCTGACAAGCCCAAGTTCGCCGAGGTCGCCAATGACCTGTTGGACTACCTGGCCGGTGCGGAACTGATCATCCACAACGCACCGTTCGACCTGGGCTTCCTCGATGAGGAGTTCCGCCGTCTCGGGCATGGCCGCACTCGCCAACTGGTGAGTGGCGTGATCGACACCCTGGTCATGGCCAAGGAAATGTTCCCCGGCAAACGCAACGGTCTCGACGCCCTGTGCGACCGCCTGGGCGTGGACAACTCAGGGCGTACCCTGCACGGCGCCTTGCTGGATGCCGAATTGCTGGCCGACGTGTACATCAACCTGACCCGGGGCCAGGATGCCTTGGTCATGGAGATCGATGCGCCGGGCAGTACCCAAGCCGAAGTCCGGTCGCTCGACCTTTCCCGGTTCGAGTTGCCGGTGATCAAGCCCAGCGAACAGGAAACGCAGGCGCACGAGGCCTTGCTCGCCGACCTGGACAAGGCCAGCAAAGGAAAAACCGTGTGGCGTTCTCTGGAGGCAGCCTGATTCCGATATATAATTTAAGACTTGATGGGTGATTAGCTCAGCGGTAGAGCACTGCCTTCACACGGCAGGGGTCACATGTTCGATCCATGTATCACCCACCATCCCCATACCGGGTGATTAGCTCAGCGGTAGAGCACTGCCTTCACACGGCAGGGGTCACATGTTCGATCCATGTATCACCCACCACATGCAAAAGGGCTCAGGGGCGATCCTGAGCCCTTTTGTCAAAAGATGGTCTGCTTGTCCATCTTGTGCGACACGATGAAGTCCACCACCTTCTGCTCACGCTTGTTGGCACGCATGCAGTGGCCTTTCTGGAACTTGTCGGTCACCCAGATCACGAATTTGGCCCAGCGTCTTTCATGCCGAACCCGCCAGGCATGCGAAGAAATCGATTCCCAAGCATAGCCATTGAACACCGTGGCGTTCACAAAGTGGTCCAGCGCCCGAACACCCGCTCGGCCACGTGAATTGGGCCCGAAAATGCCCACCCACCAAAGAATCAGGTAACCCACAATCGCCAGTGGTACCACGGCGCACATGAGCACGAATCCGGCCATTCGCTCCTTGATCACACGTCTCTCCTGCGATGCAACTCCAGCCTTACGCCATTGGCGGATCGTATGGTCAGGCGTCCTACAGGTTGCGGCACATGCCCGGGCACTGCACGCAGTTCATACAGCCGCACCAGGCTGGCGAGTATCAAGGTGGCCTCTTGGAGCGCAAAAGCCGCCCCGAGGCACACGCGGGGCCCCATCCCAAAAGGCAGATAGCCCTGTTTTAGGGCTTCGCGTGAGCCCTCATTGGCGTAGCGGTCTGGGTTGAAGGCATCTGGTTCGGGCCAGATCTCCCGGTGCCGCTGAATCAGCCACGGTGCCACCACCACGGTTGCTCCTTCTTTGACTTGTTTGTCACGCATTGGGCAATTTGTGGATGCCTGGCGGGCCATGAACCCCACGGGAGGAAACAGCCGCAAGGTTTCACGAAACACGTTGCGGGTCAGTTCCAAGGCCTTCATGTCAGCCACTGCGGCAGGTCGGTCACCCAGTTGCGCGTGCACCTCATCGTGCATGCGTTGCTGCACCTCGGGGGCATTGGCCAAAAGGTGTGCGGCCCAGGTCAAGGCACTGGCCGATGTTTCGTGGCCAGCCAGGAACAACATGGCCACCTGGTCCACCAGTTCCTTGAACGCAAAGGGTTGGCCTGTGCGCGGGTCGGTGGATTGCAGAAACGATTGAAGGATGTCGCTGTGCCGGGCAGGGTGGCCAGCCACATGAGCCTCGTAGCGGGGGCGTATCAGTTTTTCCAGCAAGCCACGGATCTCGCGCGCCGCTCGTCGGCTGCGCCATACGTCCCACGGCCACACCAGCCAGCGCACCCCGTAAATTGATGGCAGCAACAAGCGCGGGGCGAGTGCCTGGAAGCGCGCAAACGCCTCAAAAATCCGGCGTGCGTCCTCGCCTTCCATCGGGACCGAGAAGATGGTCCGAAAAATGATGTCAGCCGTCACGTGGGTCATCTCCACTTCCACGTCGTGCTCCGCACCATCGGGCAGGGCCGCCAGACGCTGCATCATGTCTTCGGTGGCTGCCCGCATGACCGGGAAGGCCACGTTGAGCCGAGCCTGGGCAAACGCCGGGTTCATCATGTCGCGTTGGCGCCGCCATTGTTCACCGTTGGTCGTGAAGATGCTTTCTCCCAGCAAGGGCTCCAGCGCCTCGCCAAGCAAAGGGCTTTTCGGAAAGTCAGAGGCATCGGTGTCCATCACCTTCCGAACAAGTGCCGGGTTGTTCACCATGTACAGGTCCAGGCCCGGCAAGTGCACTTCGCCCATCTGCATCCGGTAACTGCGTTCGTACAGGGCGTCCAGCCAAGAGCGGCGGGCGCTGAAGAACATCAGCAAGGCCGATGCCTTGCTTTTGCGCGGTTGAGGGTAATGGGGGCAGAAATGGGAGCTCACTTCAGCGTCTCTTCAACAGAACCCGTATCCCCTTGTCGGAGCGAACGGTCAGGCGGCCAACGACGCGTGGCCTGTGCTCGGGAATGGATGCAAAATCAAAGTGCAGAAGCAACTGGCTGAGGATGAGTGCGGCTTCCTGCATCGCAAAGGCGGCACCAATACAGGCACGGGCCCCAAGGCTAAAGGGCAGGTATGTCCCTCTCAGAGGGGCTTTTGAACGCTGTGGGCCAAAGCGTTCAGGGTCAAAGGCGTCGGGGTTTGTCCACCAGCGACGGTGGCGGTGCATCAACCAAGGAAATACCAGCAACGCATCGCCCTTGCGTACTTTCGTTCCGCGGATTTCCTGGTCTTCCATGGCCTCGCGAGGAAAGTAGCCTACGGGCGGATACAAGCGAAGCACCTCGCGGAACATCGCGCTTACTCGCTCCATGGACTTCAAATCGTCTGGATTTGCGAACGCCTCGGCCCTCAGGCGCTCTTGCAATGCAGGGCTTTCGCCCAGCAGGTACAGGCACCAGCTCAAGGCACTGGCTGACGTTTCGTGACCTGCCAGGAACAGCATGCAGATCTGGTCGAGCACCTCTATTTCGCTCAGGGTTGTGCCATCTTCAGGGTCAACCGCCAGTCGCAGGCCGGCCAGAATGTCCGCTGCCTGTTGCTCGTCCTCACGGGTGCGGTCAGCAAAACGCTGCCTGACCTTGCTTGCCAGAAAATCACGGATTACCCGGGCTTCTCGCTCACGGCTGCGGTTGAACCACATTGGCGGCAACCTACACAACTTCAGTACCGTGGCTTTCTGTGACAAATTCTGGTAGCGAACAAATGCGCCAAAAAGAGTGTCCGCTTCCTCTGCCGTCAAAGGTTCGGAAAAAATGGTCCTATACACAATATCCGCAGTCACATGGGTCATCACTGCGTCGACGTCGAGTGCGGTTGGCGAGGGCAGGATCTGCATGCGCTGAACCATGTCAGCGCATGCCGCCTGCATCAAAGGCAGTACCAGGTTGAGCCGGGCGGCTCCAAAGGCTTGGTCGAGCATGCGGCGCTGACGCTGCCACACTGCCCCGTTGGTGGTGAACGGGCTGGAACCAATCAATGGCTCCAGTGCTTCATGCATGAAGCGGTGTTTGGGGTAACGGTGGGGCTCCTTCACCAGGATACGTTCTACCCAAGCCGGGTCGTTCACCACAAATACCCTCATGGCAGGCAGCCAGAAATGCCCCAGCAGCATCTCGTAACTTCTGGCTGTCAGGGCATCTAGCCAGGAGTCGGCTACTCGCATAAATCCCAGCAGCCCGATCCGTTTTCGAGCCAGTGGTTCAGGCCTGGGAGGTATGTGCATGTGGCAACAGGCTCCATTGGGTCGAGAAGGGGTGTGGTCCGTAGAGAACGTCCATCAGGTGAAAGTTGCCGGGCCGGTCAGGGGTCATCAGATACAGGAAGTGCGTAAGCAGCTTGTCTTTTTTGATCTGCTGCCAATGTGCTTCTTCGTACATCTGGAAGAACTTGGCCGGGAACAGCAACGGATTGGGTGCGCCGGCGTGAGGCACCCCGGATCTGACCAGCGGGTGTGCGTTGTAAAAGCACAGCGGGTCGATGCGCGACGTCACATCCACCCACAGGAGCCGGGTGTCAAACGACAGCTTTCGCAGCGTTTCGCGAAACGCGTGGGCCCTGGGCACCATGGCCACGAAGGGGTAGCACTGTCCCAGTGTCAGCATCCGGGTTCTCCGGTCTGCCAGCATCTGCTGCCAGCGCTTATCGTTCAGCAGCATTTCCACTGCTTCCACCATCACCAGCGTACCAACGCTGTGCCCCAGCAGCACCACCTCGTCCACAGGGTCGGCCTGCTGTGCCTGCACCATCTGCTCCACCCATTGGTGGGTTCTCTGTTCCAGGCCGGCAATGGGGCCTCGGCCCATCAAGATGATGAAGTGAAAAATTCGCAGCAGCCAGAACAGACCCTTGCTGGCTCCGTACCCCCAAGCCGCAGCCACGGTACCTGCAGCCAAGACCCAGATGGCGCCAAGTACAAAGCCATGCGCAGAAGGCACCCAGACAGCCGTTAGCCAGTGGCCCAAACCCCCAAGCAACAGCCCCATCAATAGGGTGCCCAGCAGATAGACAGCGGGAAGGACGCCCGTCACAAACGCCGTTTTGTAGATGCTGCGCGTCCGCTTCAGACTCACGTCTGCCAGTATTCCCCGATAGGTTCGGAAAAACTCCAGCAACAGCGTCCATGGGTTGCGGCTCCAGTGGGCGCGAATGATGTCGTCCCAACCCATGAACACATGTTCGGTCACCACATGGGGGCCTGCATCTGTGTCGGAGGGCTTCCAATGTACCTGCCATTGGGCCAGTCCGCCTGGCATTTTGCGCCTGCGGCCTACCTCGAGCACACCGCCCTGTGGTTGGGTCTTCGAGGCCTCCTGCCGCGTCAGTCGATGGTAGTAAGCCGCACCACGCGGATCAAAGCCGCTGAAATAATGCACCCTCCTACGCTGCACTCCCTGCATGTCTTTGGTTTCAATCACACCCGGTTTTCCAGTTGAAGGGCTGGTACACCGTCAAATTTTCTCATACGTCGCGTATCGCGGCATCAGCCCAGGTAGGCTGTGGCGAGAATTCGTGCCTTTCGCCACTGTCTGCGCCACCAACCCGTCTTTAGCCGGTGCAATTGACCGGTTTCCTCCAAACGCTGCCGGGTTTCTCGCAGCCGGTGCAGGACGGCCATGCAGGTGGTGTACCCTTTGAGCTCCCAATCCCAATAGATGGGATAGCGAAGCAGGGTGCCGGCCACCAGTTCGTCCAGTTCCAGTACCCGCGAGCGGCGGGCCAGGGCAGGGTGGCCGGTGAGGTGGTCTCGGGTCAGTCCCCAGCCGGCGTAAAACGGCATGCCGTATGTCACCACCTCTTTGTGGCGCAACAACGCGTCAAATCCCGTCAAGGACGTCATGGTGTGTACGGCATCGCAGGCGTCCAGGCAGCTCACCACCGAGGCATCGGTTTCCACATGGTCGGCCCAACGGCTTGCTTGTTCCAACGCCAGGCACCCACGCCGGTTGCCGCTCATCACGTCTGGGTGTGGCTTGTAGACCAGGAACGCATCGGGTTCGGCCTGGCGTACCGCTTCCAGCAATGCGGCGTTGGTTCGAATGTCTGCGCAGCCCAGTCGTATGGAGGCATCGTCTTCCACTTGTCCGGGTATCAGCACCACCTTGCGGTCAGTCGTGGGCCAACGAAGGGCGTGGCGGGGCTCCAGGTTGTACTTGGTCAATCCATGGGCCACCATGAACTCCCTTGCCTCTTGGGCCGCTTGCAGTTCTTGTGGCGTGAAATGGGCTTCCGCCAACACCTGTTCCAGGGCACTCGGTTGGGTGGGGTCAAAATAAATGCCCACAGGGTCCAGGACCAGCGACAGGGGGCGAATGAGGTCTGAACCCAGACCGACCGAGCGCACAAAGCCGTCTTCCAGCCGCAGCAGCGTGCTTCCCGTTGCAACGGCCAGTTCCTGCAGTCCTTTGGGAGGGATGGCACCCCAGAAGGCCAGCGTATCACCAGGAACTGGCGAGAGACTGGAAGCCACCTTTGCAGATGGTACAAAAAACACCCTTTCAGGGTGCAAGGAGAGCATGGGTTTCAGATTGGCTGCCTTCCAGCGCCTGAAACCCACACAGATCATTCTGGTGGGCAGCATCGATCAGCAGAAAAGAACAGCAAAAGAGCGCCCTGGGGCGCTCTTGGACATCAAGCCACTAAGGTGCAAGACATCAGAACTTCATGCCGACGCCGATCGTGTAGCCATGGACCTTCAGGCCTTGCTTGCTGAAATAGTTCATGTAATCGGCATTCAGGCTCCAGGTGGGGTTGAGCTGATAGCTCAGGCCCATGCCGTAGGCGAAATCGGTGGCGGAACGCGAACCCGCATTGCCGCTGGTGCTGGAAGCAGCCATTTTGCTGCGGGCCCAGCCCACACGGCCGAAGAGTTCCACATTTTCACTCACCTTGACTCTGGGCTTCAAGAACAGGCCAAACGAATTCTTCACTTTGGCCGTGACGGTGCTGGTGCCTGTGTTGACGCTGCTGTCGCTCAAGCCCAAACCCAGGATGCCTTCGGCGGCGAGGAATTCGTTCACCTCGTAACCCAGAACGAAACGCATGGCGTCTGGCTTGACGGTGAAGCCGTTGGCCTTGGCCTTGAGGCCGCTATAACCTACTTCGGCGTACAGGCCTTGCGCCTGAGCACCTGCCGCCACCACGCCCAGCGCGACGACCACCAACCATTGACGAGCTTTCATAAAACCTCCTGAAATCAACACAGCAAAACCATACCACAGGATCATGCCGTGTGGTTGAAGTGATCTCGAAACTATCATAACCGTTCAGCCAACTCGCCTGTAGTGGCACACTGAAAAGTTTAGCGGTCTTCTCTGGTATGCCACAACCGCAACACGTAGATGATCGAATCCTGAAGTTCGTAGCGAACCTCGTACTGCCCGACCAGAATTCGCCGTACCTCGCGCGGCTCGAACTGGAAGAGTTGCTCGCCGATGCGGGGGTTGGTCAGCAGAATGGTGGGGGCCTTGGTCAACGCCTGCACCGCCCGTGCGGCGGCGTGCTTGTTCAACGGAGCCAGGAATTCATACAAGCGCGCCAAATCGGAGAGCGCCTTGCTGGTCCACTTCAGCTCCATCAGCGCGGCACCGGCAGTGGTTGGTCAGTGCCAAGGCTCTCTGCCCACGCTTGCACGGCTTGGTGATCGATGACGTGGCCGGCGTCTACGTCAGCCAGCGCTTCCTGGGTCAGTCGGTCGCGCTCTTCTTCCTGGGCGATCCAGGCGGAAAGCGCCTGCTTCATGACCCAGCCGCGCGAACGTTCAAGCTTTGAAGCTATCTGATCTACCTTGTCGGCCAGCGGAAGCGGCACGTGTGCTGTCAGCACTTTGGTGGTTGCGGTCATGTTGCACCTCCATCGTTCTCACTGCGTTCCCAGTCCAGGTCCTTTTGGTTGCTCGTCGCGGGTGAGCGGAAGTTCTCCATCGGGGAAGATCCTTCATGATGTGGTTCTATATTTTTTAATCATAGTGATTTATTTCTAATCGATCAAGAGGCTCGCCATTCGCCGCTGCCGCACCAGCCAGTCGATCACGTCGAGGATGGTGCCGCGCTGGTGGGTGACGGGGTTGAGGTAGCGGGCGTAGTGCAGGTAAGCGGCGGCAAACAGTTCCGGCACCGTGCGCTGGCGGGTGCGGCGGGGGAAATGGCTGCGGGGCAGGCGGTCTTGCGTGGCGCCCCAGCCGGCGTACCAGGGGGCGCCAAAGCAGGTGACGGGTTTGCCCGCCAGCAAGGCCTCAAAACCCATGGTGGAGGTGGCCACGTACACTGCGTCCATGTGCTGCAGCAGGCTCAGCGGTTCTATGGCCTGGCGCAGCACCACCACGCGCTCCCTGTTTTGCAGGTGGGCAAAGTGCCCCCTCTTGCGGCCTGCGGACACCTCGGGGTGGGTTTTCACGTAGACCGTGGCCTGTAGGTGCTCGGTCAGGGCGGCTTGCAGCATGGCCTCGAAGGTGGCCGCGCTGGCGCCGCCCAGGGCAATGCTCAGGTCGCCGGCTGTCTGGTCCACCACCAGCACGCGCTCACGGTCTGCCGGGCGCAGCAGGGGCTGGCCCAACGCCGCCTCCACCACCGCCAAAGGCGGCGCGTGGTTGTACTTGCTCAGGCCGTGGTGCAGTATGCGTGCACGCGCTTCAGCGGCCAGGGCTTCCTGGCCGGCTAGCACATCGGTATCGCTCTGCAGCAGGATTTCCAGTGCGCTGGGGCGGGTGCTGTCGTAGTAAATGCCCACGGCGTCCACCACAATGGACAATGGCGGAAAACGGTCACCCGTGCCGTAGGAGCGCAGGAAGCCGTCTTCCAACGAAAAGAAGGGTGTGCCATGCTGTTGTGCAAGTTGCCTCGCGCGCCTGGCATACGGGCTGCAGCCCCAGCCCAGGGTGCCGTCCAGCCCGCTGGCGGGCCATAGCCAGTGGTGGCTTACCACGGCTCCCAGCAACGGGCCCAGCAGTGGGACACTAGCCAGCCCGCTGTTGAAAATGCCCAAGCGCATCAAGCCACCATCTCCATGATTTGCCGTAGCCGGTGCGCCCAGGTGTGGTGCTTCAATACATATTCAGCCCCCGCCAGGGCTCTGTCGCGGTCGTGCCGGCTGAGCCCATCTCGCGCAATCCGCGCCATCACGTCATTGGCCTCTTCGGCGTTGTGCACCACGGTGCAGTAATCGGCAAAGTAACGGCTTACCGCCGGAGATGGGTTGGTCACGGCCAGGCCGCCGCAGGCAATGATCTCCACCAGCCGGCGCGAATACATCGATGCTGAGTCTTCCACCGTGTTCACATTGATCGACACCGCGTGCCGGCGGTAAATGTCAGCGGTCTTCTCGTAAGCCACGGCTGGGCGCACGTCCATCCAGGGCAGCGGCGGGTAGCGATAGCGCTCGGCCTTGCGGCCGGAATTGCGGTCATGCACCGTCAGGCCCAAGGGTTGCGCTGCCTGAAACAACATGTCTTGCCACTCGCGCCGCCGGTCGTGAATGTGCCGGCTGTAGCTGCCCACAAAGTTGGCCCGCCGCAGCGAAGGCTCGCCCGCCACCGGGTGGTGAATGGCGGGCTGCACCGCAAACGGCAGCACCCCCAGCTTCACGTTGGGCCCCAGCCGCTCGCGGTATCGCGGCAAGCAGTTCTCGTCGACCGTTAGCACCACATCGAACAGCGACGCGCTGTCGATGAAGCGCTCGAAATGCACCCCGTCTTCCTTGTTCCAGAACACAGTGGGAATGCCTTTGTCCCGTGCGCGCGCCACCAAGCGCCGCAGCGCGTTGTTGTTGCGCGAAGGCTCGTCTGGGTAGGACGCGATCTTGTATTTCCAACTGTTCCAGCGACCGAGCCAGGCGGATTCGACGAATAGTAGGTCGGGGCTAAAAAACTGAAATCTATATTCGGCAAGGTTTGATGAAATGGATTTTGTCCAGCATTGTTTGCTGATCGATTTTGCTGTAAGGGGGTCGCAGACGGCAATTATATGCATTGCGTACGTGTGCTAGCTGCTTAGTCGAGGGTTGATGGATTAGCCATCGAATTTAATGCATTGTTTAGTGTAAAGAGCTTTGCCTCTTTGCTCCCGACTGGCATTACGCAGAAACTGTTCCGGGTCGAGGAGAAGTCAACAATGTTTGGCTTTTGGTCAAATTTGTATGCGTACCTTATGCCAGCCTCAAAGCAGTTTTGATCGATCCACCATTGTTTGGATGATTTTGTTGTCAGTGATTCGGCGGCTCTTGCAATGCGCTGGGTAATGAATAGTCCATTTTGTGTCGGGTAAAACAAGGCGAACCCTCCGGTATATCTTTCCCAAGGGGCGATGCCACCCTTCAAGACGCGTGAGCAGATATCCGCGCCCTTATTGTTCTCCACGATGGGTGAGAGAGGCTTGAGTATTAATGAGTCGAGATCCATTACAAAAATAGGAAGTCCAATGCTCATTAGTAATTCATGCAAAACGCAGAAGCGCAAGAGGGATGCAATTGGCGCTTCGTTCTCTCCGCAATCCAGCCCGACGACTGAGGCTGATGTGCTTTTGGCGCCCCAGATCTTAAGCAGTTGATTAGCATCATTGGCTTCTCCGCTGGTGATTAGAATATGCAGGTGAGCTTCATGAGCACAATTTAAAGAGAATGACTTGACTATGAACTCGCCATACGTTCTGAGATAGTTTAGGTCGCAGGATACACTAACAATATATTTTGCATCGTTGCTCGGTTGCGAATTGCACACGATCGGCGTGCCAAGGATTTTGGGTGTGTAGTTTTCGTTGTACGCCTCAAGCGGTTTTGTGTCGGTCACTACCGTAGAGACAGGGATGGTCAGGTACGGCGTGAAGTCTGGACTTTTTGTGTCGAGGAATTTTTTGATTTCACTTTCGTAGCCATCAAAGTCTCCATTGTCGTATTTAACGATTCCTTTGAATATGTTTGCGATATTTGCAACTTGTTTGTCGATGCATGCCGAATGAATTTCATCTATTCGGCGTAGCGTATCCTCGGGGCGGTGGTTTGAAACGGTGCCCCTGCAGAGATAGATGAAGGCTTCGAGCGATTGTTTTCTTTTGAAAGCCTCGGTTGCTGCGACTAACAGTTCTGAATTGAACGAGTTGTTCCAAAGTTTCACCATACTACAGATTTTTAATAGCGGCCAATCGGCTTGCTTATTCAATTCTGCCGCAGCGTAAAGAAGCTCTCTTGCTTCTTTATAGTTGACGGTATCTTCAGGCGTTCGGGTATATTTGATTTTTGATGCGGCGCTGATTCCGGCGTCTAGTGTCGTTTTGTAGTCATTTTTTTGCGGGGGTGAATTTTTGTCATCGTCGATTTTCGCGATCAGGGTTGAGGGTGTTCGTGTATGGTGACTCCACCCTCGCAGTAGCGCGCTCTTGATTATTTTGATTGCGACTGAAGTCGTAAGTGGCTTATGGCCAGCAGATTCGGCTCTGCACGTAACTGATAAGTCGCCGACAACCTCTAGAATTGGACGAATATTCCTGATTTCTGTCAAAAATGTGATGTGCTCGCTACATGCGGGATCAGCATCATTTGTGATGATCTCAATCGATGGCATGCTCCTTTGCTCAATAAATCGATCTATTACATTAATCTGTTCTTTTCTTTTTGTATAGAAGTTATTTATTGGACATTTGTTGAAGTGAGTTTCCTCTAATTGGCGCAGTGAGGAGCTGATGTAGTATTTCCTGAGATCTATTTGTGGCACCTCTGCTATTACCAGCGATTCAGGAATGTGTGCGCCAGACATCAGTGCGCCAAAGCCGCCCATAGATGAGCCGTACAAAACAATTTTGTTTGGCTCAATGCTGAGTTTGCTTGCGAGAATTTTTATAAAGTCGGCAGTTATCCGAAAATAATCGTGCCCTGCTTTTGATTGAAACCAGTTGGCATGTAAAGTGGATTCATGTAGGGCTGGATCGCTCAAGGAGATGGTGTGGGCTTTTTCAAGCTGGTAGGCCCACGTCCATCGATGAAAAACAGGATTTAACCGCTCGATATTTGCCTGTTGTGCAGATGGGAATAGGCATATTAAATGCTCGGCTTTTTGTGGGAATCTTGCAAAGCAATCAATTATAGCTCCACTTTCTAACTCTTGCCTTATTTGAAGTTGCTGGCCATTGCTGTGCGTGTCGGAGTTGAACTCTTCGAGTGTCAGATTTAGTGGATTTAGTTCGATCGACATGTTTGGTTCCTTTTTAGTTTGGTACTAATAGATTAATTTCTTTCTGTATGAGATAATTTTCTGATCTATTGTTTTTTATCTCTATTGGTGCTTTGGCAGAAATTCTTGAGAATAGCTCGGGGTTCCTGTAGATCTCTGTAAGGGCTGACGCGAGAGCTTGCCCATCAGCGGACGTAAGTAGCCCACATTGTTCATTTACATACTCTTGCACTGCTCCAGCCGCGTTCGTGATTGGCACCAGCCCGGACGCCATTGCCTCATCCCGCGAAACCCCCTGTGTGTCCATGCGCGTAGGGCATAAAAAGATTCCGTATTCCTTATGAAGTTGCGCGATTTCTTGTTGTGTCAGAAATCGCCTTTCAATGATCACATTCGGAAACTGCCGCAGTGGTTCTAGCACGCTGTCGAACAGTTTGCCGTCGCCGATCATGCGGAATTCGAGCTCGTGGAAGAACGGCTCTTTGGAAAGTTCAAGAATGGCGGCAACGCTCAGATCGTTGGCATAAATGCGTGAGGCGTAGGGCCGTATCGACAATATCTTTTTACGCTGCTCGGGCGGTTTGGGCTGGTAGCTGAACAGATCGGTGTCGATGGGGTTGGGAATGATGGTGTAGCCATCTTCCGGTAGGCGTATGCCCAGATCTTCCATGCTGGTTTCGGCCAAGTAGCGCGACACAAACACGAGCTTGAGGTTGGCGGGCATGGGTTGCAGAAACTGGCGCCAGAAGGCGATGCGTTCGTCGCCGCGCGTACGTGCTACCTGGTGTTCCTGCTCGGTGTCGTAAGCGAAGGCGCGGCGGTGGTAGGGCTGAATGTCCGCCCCATGCACCCACACCACGACCCGAATCCGGTCGATGTGTTGCCGCAGTACTTCCCACATGGCCGGGTCAAGGAAGTGCACAAGTACCGTCTTGTACTTTCCAGTGGAAAGAAGGCGGTGCAGGGCTTCTTGAGAGCCGGTCACCACGTCGATGTTCTGGTACTCGTGGTAATTGGTGGGTTTGTCGGCGCGCAGGCGGAACACGTCCACCGCCAAGCCACGCTCGCGGTAGGCCGTTACGCGGCTGTGCACGAAGCCGTTGCGGTACAGGTCGTCGTATGAGGGGTAGTGGTTGGTGACCAGCAGGTGCTCGCCGTGTGTGATCAGTTCCGAAGGTTCCAACGAGCGGTGGGCCAGTTGTACGACCTTTATCTCTGATACGCCCGGGCCGTAGGCCCGCAAGCCCAGGCGCAGCTTGGTCGTTGATGGGGGAATATCAACCTGGTGGTTGCGGTTGCCCACCTTCACGACATGGCCCAGCTTGTGGCCTTTGGCGTCAAGAAACAGCCACACCAGTTGGAGGTTGAGCCCGGGGCTCGCGTCCATGTAAAACTGCAGGCTGTCTGCCCTCAAGTTCAATGTAGCCAGATCCAGATCGCGGGTGGCATATACGTATTCGTGTTTGCCGTCTGCCAGGGTGGACTCCACCCGCAAGCAGCCGCCTACCATGGCCATTTGAACCGGGCTTTGGGCGGGCCGCTTGGCAAACATGGCGGCCAGTTCTGCCGCGCTGATGGCGGGGCCGTTGCTTTCTTCTGCCAGCGGCTCAATCTGTTCCGTACGCTGGATCAACTCTTGAAGGCCAATGCCTTGCGACAGTGCATCGAGGTCGTCGGTTTCGGCTCGGTCTTGTTCCGACAACCCGCTTAGCCCCACATTGCGGCAGTAGTTGAATTCATCAATGGACAAGGCTTTCGGATGTTCAAGCCGTGCGGTGTGGAGTGTGATGATCCAGTCTCGCACAGGGGTAGTGGCCAGCACCTGGCTTTGGATCAAGGCTGAGCGGGCATGAACCACCGGCACTTGCTTGTAGGTCAGGCCCCGATCTTTAAGCCACGGGCCGGTATCGGCCGAACAGACGAAGTGCCCTGCCTTGCCGATGACGGGGCCTGGCGCAAAGCGGGTGGCCACCACCATGTCAGTGAGGTAATGTGCGCCGTAATGGTCATCAGCAAGCATGGGGGCCAGCCATTCACCCGGTTGTGCAAGGTCAGACCAGTTAAGGTTTGCCACAGCCGGACCCGTCATGACTTCAACGTCTGGCACAGCGCCCAGCAGGCCGGATTCAAACCCCCCGGGTACCACCAGCAACAGTCGCTTGTTGGTGTAGTGCTGGCTGCGGTAGAGCGCCACCACACGCTGTACGCTTTCGGCGCTGTTGGCATAGCTCACTACCAACACCTTGGGCAATTGCACCTTGCCTTGGGTGTAGCCCAGCGCTTTGGCGGCCACGTAGCACAGCCTGTCTTGGTAAGTGTGTTCCCCCATCACTTTGCGCAAGGCAGCCAACCGGACCTTGCGGGCCCGGGTTTCGTCTTTAGCAAGGGTTTCCAGGCGGCGCACGGCTTCTTTACCGCTGTCGGTGGTGACGACCAGGTCTTCAAACAGCACGCGTATGCCACGCGAGAAATTGCTGACCGTGAGCGTGTTCGACGCCATCAGTTCGAATACCCGGCGCGCAAACATGGTTTGCGACTGTTTGACCGAGTTCAGGTTGATGGCGTAGCGGTAACCTTTGTAGGCCTTGTCGATCTGGTCGTAGGGCAGCGTCCCGACAATGTAGGGCTTGTAGTCTTCGGGGAAGGCGTAGTTGGGGTCTTCTTTGCCGTGGTTGCGGTCATAAATTTCGATAGGCCGGAAAGCTGGCAGGTGCTCGAGGAAGTCGTTGAGGTCGCGCGTACGGTCTGGGTACTTGACGTAGTAGGCGCCTGCGAAACAGAAGGCGTCTTTGCGGTCGTAGGTTTCGATGGGGTTGTTGACGGCGGGTTGTGCCGCAAACGGCAACAGGTATACCCGTTCGTGCCCAAGCGCGCCCTTGTAGCGGTGGATACAGTCGAGGTCTGTGGTGAAGACGTGGTCAAAGAGTTTGGCGGTGCTGAGGAAGGTTTCGAAATGCACCGGGTCTTCTTTGTTCCAGAAAACGGTGGGTATGCCACGGTGGCGGCACCACCCGACAATGCCGCGCAGTTCCTGGCTGGTATGGCCGACCTTGCTGCCCCACAGTTCGTCTTTTCCGCGCCAAGCGGACTCGATGAACAGCAGCTCGGGCTGAAAACCTTCCAGTTCCTGCTCCCAGTCATGGGGAGTCAGCTGCAGAAGGTTGCACTCGAACTTGTATGAGCTGTAAGTGAACTCGTCCATGACCGCGGCTACACGCAAGGTCTTGAGCCGACTGGTGGTGAGCGGTGCTTCGGCAACGGGGCCGCTTGGCAAGCGCAGCGCCGGTTCTCTGCCTTGTGTGCTACCAGGTGACATCTGCTCGAGCTTCTTCTGGCACAGCAGAATGTTGGCACTGAAGAGCCGATCACCCAGAATGCTTCCGAGCTGACGGTAGAGCGTGAGCGCGGTTTTGAAATCACCCTTGCGAAATGCTTCTGCGGCTGTGCTGGCCAACAGTGCATCTTTTTTTTCTTGAACCAGCATTTTTTATCCCTGTAAGCCCACAATGTCCAGCACACGGCGGTGCTGGGCTATTTCTGCTTTCTTTTCAATGAATAGTCGGTGCTTGACCAGTATGCAAGCCAGGTCGGCATTGTTTAGCGCCTCTTCGAGTGAGGACAACTGGGCTCTCCCTTGATTCAACTCTGCTGGCAGAGTCTCAATGTTGGGTTCAACTGCAAGTACCTGGCAGCCCAGTTTGGCGATGTTTTGGGTGATTTCTACGGCGGGGCTTTCGCGCAGGTCGTCGATGTCGGGCTTGAAGGCCAAGCCCAGGCAGGCCACCTTGATGTCGGCCAGGGTGCTACCGGGCTTGCGCGCCAGTGCGTCGGCAATGGCGGCTTTCACTTTGCCCAGCACCCATTCGGGTTTGTGGTCGTTCACCTCGCGCGCGGTGCGGATGATGCGCGCTTCTTCGGGCGTGGTGTCCACAATGAACCAAGGGTCCACGGCAATGCAGTGCCCGCCCACGCCGGCGCCGGGCTGCAGAATGTTGACGCGCGGGTGCCGGTTGGCCAGCGCAATCAGCTCCCACACGTTGATCTGCAGCTTGTCGCAGATCATGGAGAGTTCGTTGGCAAAGGCAATGTTCACGTCGCGGAAGCTGTTTTCGGTCAGCTTGCACATTTCGGCCGTGCGCGCGTTGGTGACGATGCACTCGCCTTCTACAAAGGTTTTGTAGAGTGTAACGGCCATGTCGCTGGCCTTGCGCGTCATGCCGCCAATGACGCGGTCGTTACTCACCAGCTCACGCACCACATGGCCGGGCAGCACACGCTCGGGGCAGTGGGCCACTTGCACGTCGGCGGCTTCGCCGGCTTGCTGGGGGAAGGTCAAGTCGGGCCGGGCAGCGGCCAGCCAGTCGGCCATTTGTTCGGTAGCACCCACGGGGCTGGTGGATTCGAGCACCACCAAGTCGCCCTTTTTCAGCACGGGGGCTATGCCTTGCGCAGCGGCCTGGATGTAGCTGAGGTCGGGCTTGTGCCCGTCGGTAAACGGGGTGGGCACCGCAACCAAGAAGGCGTCTGCCGGCTCGGGTTTTGTGGTGGCGCGCAGGTAACCTTCGGTCACGGCGGCGTGCACCAGCATGTCGAGCTCGGGCTCCACGATGTGGATCTTGCCCTGGTTGATGGTGTCAACCGCATGCTGGTTGACGTCAACGCCAATGACTTTTTTGCGGCGCGAAGCAAACAGTGTGGCAGTGGGCAGGCCGATGTAGCCCAGTCCGACCATGGAGATGGTGTTGAAGGTAGGGTGTGACATGTGATAGGCGGTTTTAATTATTCAGCTTGCGTTTGCTGCCACTGCGCCATCCGTTCGGCAATACTTTGCGGGCTGGGCAAGAGAGATGCGTAGTCTTGCGGCAGTTGGGGCACGATGCTGTAACTGGCCACGCCCAATGGGCGGCCAGCGGTGCGCAAGGCGTATTCGACGACGGTTTTGTTTTTACTGCGGCAGATGATGATGCCGATGGGTGAGGCTCGGTGAGGAACTGGCGCAGGTTGGCCACCAAGGCCTGTTCAAGCTCACGCTCACCGTGTTCTTCGGCCAGTTCCAGGAAGTCGAAGGTGTAGTGGTCTTTGACCGCCAAGGCGGCCTGGGCCTTGATTTCTTCCGGCAGGGCTTGGTCGAAGTTGGTCTGGTTGAGCAGGTATTTCTGGTAGCTCTGGTTGTCTATCTGGTGCTGAAGAACGGCCTTGGTCCAGCCAAAGCGGGCGGTGGCACGCAGGTAGAACTCGCGTTCCAGTGGGTCTTTTACCCGGGCGAGGATGACGAGATTTTTGGCCCAGCTGATTTCTGCAACCAGTGGTTGCAGTTTTGGTTGCTCGCAATAGCTGCGGTAAAAGTCCAGAATATTCCACAAATTGCGTGCAGATAAACCGTTGCGGCCTGGAAACTCGGCTTGCAAGTCGCGCGCAAGCGTTTCCACCACGGCTTTGCCCCAACCTTGTTCTTCCTGTTTCTGGTGAATGGCTTCGCCCATTTCCCAATACAGGGCCACGAGTTCGCGGTTAACCGCACGCAGCGCCTGGAACTGGCCCTGGCGAATGCTGGCCTTCAACTGGGCCAGAAACTCGCGATAACCTGGGGTAGGAACTGCGTCAGGCACCATGCAGGGCTTTCAGTATTCGGCCGGCAGCCAGGCCGTCGCCATACGGGTTGTGGGCCATGGCCATGGCGTTGTACGCATTGGCGTCGTCGAGCAGGCGGTTGGCTTCGGCCACGATGGTGGCCTGGTGGGTGCCTACCAGCTTGACGGTGCCAGCGTCCACGGCTTCAGGCCGTTCTGTGGTGTCGCGCATCACCAGCACGGGCTTGCCCAGGGAAGGCGCTTCTTCCTGCACGCCACCCGAGTCGGTGATGATGAGGGTGCTGCTGTCCATGAGGTACACGAAGGGCAGATAGTCCAGCGGCTCCAGCAGCGTGACATTGGGCACACCCGCCAGAATGCGTTTGACGGGCTCCTGCACATTGGGGTTGAGGTGCACGGGGTAAACTACCTGCACGTCGCCCCGGCGGGCCAGGGCGGCCAGTGCATGACAAATGGCTTCGAATCCTCCGCCAAAGTTTTCGCGGCGGTGGCCGGTGACCAGAACCAGCCGCTTGGTGGGGTCGAGGAAGCCAAAGCGTTCCTCGAACTGGCTGCGCAGGGCCGCGTCGTTGCGGATGCGCTGCACCACATCGAGCAGAGCGTCGATCACGGTGTTGCCGGTGACGTGGATGGAGCCATCGGCCACGCCTTCCATCACCAGGTTTTGCCGGGCTTTGGAGGTGGGGGCAAAGTGAACGTCGGCCACCGCGCCGGTGATGCGGCGGTTCATTTCCTCGGGCCAGGGGGCGTATTTGTTGAAGGTGCGCAGACCGGCTTCCACATGGCCCACCTTGACGCGGGCGTAGTAGGCTGACAGGCTGGCCCCGAGGGTGGTGGTGGTGTCGCCATGCACCAGGATGATGTCGGGCAGCCATTGCTTGAACACCTCGCGCATGCCCAGCAGCACGTTGCTGGTGATGTCGCTCAGGTCTTGCCCAGGCTTCATGAGGTTGAGGTCGAAGTCGGGCTGGATGCCAAATAGGTCGAGTACCTGGTCGAGCATTTGCCGGTGTTGCGCGGTGACGCAGACTTTGGCTTCAAACGCCGGGTTGGCGGCTAGAGCCTTGACCACGGGGGCCATTTTGATGGCTTCGGGCCGTGTGCCGAATACGGTGAGAACTTTCAATTCCATCCCTGTTTTTGTTGGTTTCCTAACTGACTTGCAAGAGACAAGCCTTCTTTTCGAGCTTGTTGTAAGTGGTTACCTCAACGGTTTTGCCTAGGGCGGTGAGTTCGGCCTGCCAGGCATTGACGATGTTTTGTTCGTCGGCCCTGAGGTAGTCGTCCATCAAAAAATGGATGCGACACGCAGGCCCAAAATGCTCCAACACCCGAGCCATGGCAGGGTACCGGGCCATAGGCCCAGTGCTCGCCGGCGGCCCGTCAACCACCACCAGAATTTTAGGTGAAGGTATTTGCAACGCTTGTGCAAGGGCAGCCAATACACTGCCACAGTCGTAGTAATTGAATGCCTGCCCGGTAGGGCTTTGCCATGGCACCAAGGGCGCAAGAGTCACCTGATTGTTGAGTTGCAGGCCCGCTTGGTTCAGCAATTGGATTGTTTGCTGCTGGTACTGAGGGAGGTGGTCGAAGCTCAGCAGCGGGGCGGGGGTCAACTGCATCCGCTGGGCGACTTTTTGCAAGGCCTTGGCAAGCACCACGGTCGATGAGCCGGAGCCGAATTCGATGACGGCATCGTAAGCGTGCTGCTCGATCAACTGGATGAGCAGCACTGCAAAGTCCGGGCTCACGGGCCAATTGTGCATGTCTGGCGCCAAAACGTCTGCGCCAAGGTACTGCTGCAGTCGCACGAAGGATTCGATCTGCCGCACGGCGTTCTGCACTTCGTCGGCCTGGTGCTTTTCGAGTTGCAGCAGCTTCTCTTCGACTGCGCCGAGCGCGCCGGGGTTTGGGTCTTCCCGTAAATAAAGGCGCGACTTGTCGATTTGGATTATCCCTTGCCCACTGACGCGAATGCCCACAGCAACCGAGCGTGCGCTGCTTTTGCTGGTGAAACGCAGGCGAAAACGCCCGTCGGGCGGCAGTGACAGGTTGTTTGAGTCAATCCGCTCTGCTTCGTCGTGCTGAAAAAGCCAGAGCTGTGGAGGGGTGGCCGATTCGTAGGCGATGCAGCCAGACAGGATGTACGCCGTGTTGCCATCAACCGGGAGTTGGGTGGCGCTACCGGGTTGGGTGAAATTCCCGCTTGAGGTACTGACCAGATACAGCGGCGAATTGCCTTCTGCACTGAAGCCAAGCACATTGGCGCTGGCGCTGACCCATTCCGGCCGTGTGGCGTTGAAACACAAAGGAACTGGAGCAGCCCAATCAACCTGCGTTTCGATGGAAAACAGGTGAGGAAAGCGCGGTGGGGCTTTTTGTAAAGCGGCGTTGAGTCTTTGCTGCAGTTCGGCCTTGGTCTGCGTGAGCTCAGCATTGGCTTTGGCCAGTTCGTCGCGTTGCTTAAGGGCTTCGGCCTTGGCGGCAGACTCTTGCTGGTGGGCCTCGGCTTCAAGGGCCACGTCGCGAACCCAGATGCTGTGACCTATGCTGGGGTGGCGACCTGGTAAATGAGTGATTAGTCGCAGCCCGGTGGTAACGACTGGGTTGGCTTCGGCTGTGCTTAGCCTGCAAACAAGCACTTGCAGTTGGGGCAGGACCTGGGCAGCACCTTGCAGCAGCTCGGTGCTGGCGTTGCAGTCGAGAATCAGCCAATTGGTTTGGGGCAGGTGGCTGGCAGCCAGTTGGTCGATGGTGATGGGGTCTTCCACCCACGCGCTGCCTGTTTGGGTAAGATGGGGCCAGAGTTTTTGCAAAGGCTCCAACGCGAGCAGCCCGTTTTCAGCAGGGTTGCTGTAGTGGTGGAACGAAGTAGGGGACGGGCTGGGGGCCACCACTTCGCGGAGCACGTGCAGGTTGGATCGCGCTTCGGCAAGGTGTTGTAGATGGAGGTGTTGGGCCGGATCGCCTTCAACCACGACGCTGGGAGCAGGCGTGTTAGCGAGCCATTGCACCAGCGCACCCGTGCCATTGCCAGCACCCACCAGCAGAATGCCGGTGGGTGGCACGGTGGTGGCCAGCATGCCCAACCAGGCGGTGATGGGCAATGGCTGTGGAGTGGCCTGGGTTGCGGATGGGGTGTTCATGCGTGGCCGTTTTCTTGCTTCCAGGCTTTGGCGGCTGCATGCAAGGCGAAGGGCAGCATGGGCCACTTGAAGGGGTTATAGCCCGCACGGCGTACGACCATTCCGAGTCTGTACGAAAGGTGCTGCTGGGCGCGTTCGGCCTCATGCGCATCTGCGTATTGGTGGATGGGTGGCAGCTTGTGGTCGGTACGCTGGGCTTGCTCACGCTTGAAGGCACGGGCTTCGCTCCACAGGGCGGGAAGCAGCCACACCTTGCCCCAGAAGGTCTGGTTTTGCTGGATGACGCGAGCGCCCAACCGGTAGGTGAGTTGCTGCTTGACGCGTTCGGCCGCGCCGTAGTGTTTGGGTTTGGCCGGTTTGGCGTTGGCAGCGGCTTTGAGTTTCTGGTTTTCGAGGTAGTAGCGCTCGAGCTCTTCCTGCACCTGGTGGAGCTGGTTCAGCAGAAGATCGTTCTCTTCTTTATGTTCAGCCAATGCTGCGGTTTGCTGCTCAGCGCGGGCATTGGCGTCGTTCAGCACCTGCTCCAGATTGCGCCTGGCTGTCAGAAGTTCATCGTTGGCCTGGCGGAGTGCATCGCGCTCTTGCAGGGCCCGGGCATTGGCAGCCACCTGGGTTTGTTGTTCCTGGGCCTCCTGTTGCAGTCGCGCTTCGAGGTCGGCCACCTTTTGGGCCTGCAACTCGCTGGTTTTCTGTAGCGTCTGGTGCTGGGCCTGTAGGACTTCGATCTGGCCATGCAGGCCGGACTTGACCGCGAACTGCCGCTCGAGCTCTTCCTGCACCTGGTGGAGCTGGTTCAGCAGAAGTTCGTTCTCTTCTTTATGTTCGGCCAATGCTGCGGTTTGCAGCTTGGCCTGGTTTTTTGCGTCTTGAAGGGTTTGCTCTAGCTGTTGCCTAAGCGCACTGATTTCGAGCTGCTGTTCACTCACCAGTTGCTGGGTTTGGCTGTGAGCTTGTTCTTGCAGGAGACGTGTGCTTTGCGCCGTCTGGTTTTGCTCAAGCAGTTGCCGGATCTTGTCGGCACTGCGTTCGTGCAGCTCAATGAGGTGCGCAAGCGTGTTGATTACTGTCTGACGGTGCTGCAAAAAGGCTTGCCAAGCCAATGCAGGGTCTGGTTTATGGGCTTGGGTGTGCGCAGGCGGCAAGCTGGCGGCGGATTGCAGTTCGGCATACAACTGCAGGGCCGACGGGTAGCGTTTGAGCACGTCGTCAATCAGGTATGACTCCATGGCAGGTACCTGCCACAGGGTTGCCACGACTTCCGGTGCGACATCCAGCAAGCCAGCGGCCGACTGCAAGGGTGCTGGCAAAGTTGGTGCGGGGGCAGGTGCAAGGTGGTCAGCGCTTTCGGGCGCGGTGAGAAGTGTAGGCCTCTGCAACTTTTGGCCCATTTGCTGCAAGTAGGCATCGAGCGCCTGGTGCATGTGCTCGGCACTGAAAAGCAGACACCTATCGGGGTGGCGCAGGTAAAAACGCAGCAGTGCGCCGTTGTAAGCACTCCAGTTGTCGAGCGGGTTGTGCAGGTCGGCCTCGACCAGGTGGGCGCCATGGGTGTCAGCCCACTGACACAGGGCGCTGCCAGGGTGGTCGTACACCAGCACAAAAACGAGGTGGGGGTCGAGTTCGCGCCAGTATTCCAGCAAGTAAATAGTGTTGGGGTCGGCCCAGCCCCAGAAGGGTTGGTCAAGATTGCCCAGCAACAGGTCCAGCGCCATGCCGTGCCAAACTGGCCCCGTCTTGATTGGCGCCAGAGCAGACTCGTCTGTAACAAACTCAACGGGCTCGCACTGGTGTGCTTTGAGTAGCGCTTGGGTAATGTCAAGCGGCGTCATGCCGTCGCGCCGGGATGGCTGCGGCGGCAGCATGCCGCATTGGCGCAGCAGTCTTTCAACCTCATGCAAGCCACAGGTCGGGTGACCAACGATGCAAACCTTGTTCATGATCAACCGTTCAGAGCCCAAAGACGACTTTGGCGCTCACCGCTATTTGGTAAATGATTTGCGTCATGTCTTTCCAGAACTGGCGTTGTTTTTCATCCACCTTGGGTAGCACCAGGATCTGGTCCCCAGGCTGCACGCGGATGCGGTCGAGGCTTCTGGGGTCTTCAGATTGCTCAAAGCTGCCGTCAAGCCGGGCCACCACAATTCGGGAATTGTCGGCCCGCTGGGTGTATCCGCCGGCGCGGCTGATGTAGTCCCTCAGCGTGAGTTGGGGTTGATGCGCCACGGCGTTGGGGAACAGCACTTCACCGTTGATGAGCACCAGGGCGTCTTTGGTGGGGATGCGGACGATGTCGCCGTTTTCCAGCATGATCTGGTCACGACCGGCTGCTTCGGCAATGAGCACCTGGCCCAGCGGCTCCACCTGCTTGGCACGCTCCACCCACTGCAGGGTGAGGTTGGCTTCTTCGGTGCGCAGGCGAGCTTCGTCGCTGCTGCCGCTGCGGGCCGTGAGCAGCGCGGCTTCCAGGCTGCGCAGGCTGGTGGCGAGCATGTCTTTTTGCCGCTGCTTCACGCTTTGGCGAAACAGCTGCACGTTCTGGATTTGCGACCGTTCGTTCAGTTGAATGCGTTGCAACAGTTCACCCAGCTGGCTGCCATAGGGCAGCACATATTCTTGCGGGCTTTGGTGCTCGCCTTCCACCCGAACGGTGATGGTGCCGGGTTTTTTGTCGGCGGTGAATTCCACTTCGTCGCCATTGCCCACGGCCAACTGGCTGGCCTGGGCGAGTTCATGGTATTCCACATTGCGCACAGTACCGGTGTTGCGAGTGATGCGCACATGGGTGGCAGCTGCTTGCGGTTTGGCCAACTGGGTGAGCTGGGGCAGGGGCAGCGTATTGCCTGTGAATTCAAAGCGTTTGGCATTGGCGGCCAAGCCATGGACCTTCACGGTGCTGGCCTTGGGCGGGACAAAGATCACGTCGCCCGTGGCCAGTTGCACCTGAGGCATGCGCCCGCTGAGCAGAAAGTCGTACAGGTTGACGGTGGCGCGAACTTGTTCACCGCGTTTGACCTGCAAGGCCAGGAAGGTGCCCCGGTCGGGGTCGATGCCGCCGGCCTGGTCGAGGTAGTGGAGCAGGCTGTCCATGCTGGTGCCACTGTACAAGCCAGGGCGTGGCACGAAGCCGCTCACAAACACGCGCACGGGCTGGGCTTCGGCCAGGCTGGCGTAGCTGTTGACGTTGGCGCGGTACACGCGACCAAGGGCGGCAGCCACGGTGGCTTGCAAATCGGCGTTGCGCACGCCGCGCACCTGTACGGGCCCCACGTTAGGCACAAAAATGTTGCCCTGGGGGTCCACCACAAGGCTGGCGTCGAACTCGAAGGCGCCCCAGAGGCGGAGTTGCACCGTGTCGCCGGTAGCGACGAGGTAATCCGGGTTGAACACGGTGGCACCCTCGCGCGCAAAGGCACCGGTGAAGAGCTGGGCGCCGAACACATCGCTCACCATGGGGCGGAGCGGGGCGGCAGGAGCCGTGACGTGAGCGGGGGCCGTTGGCGGAGCCGGTGGCGTTTGGGCTTGGGTTGCCGTTGTGAACAGGCTCAGAAGCGTGACCAACCACGCCCTGCGCCAGGCAGCGAGATGGAGTAGGGGAGGCGAAGAGGGGGGAAGCATCTTGGGGTCCTGTCAGTCCTGATGGTCGCGCACAATGGCCAGCAACAGTTGCAGTACGCCCGCCAGCAGCATGGCCGCCAGGGCATACACGGCGGTGTTGTAGAGGCGGCGGGGTTGAAGAGGGTATTCGGGCAGGTTGGGGGCTTGGAGGACCTGGACTTTCTTGAGTGTGCGCGCGGCGTCTACCCGGCCACGCTCGAGCGATGTGAGAGCGGTGGTGAGCACCTGCTGCGCGAACTCGGCGTCGAGCTGCAAGCGCTGGAATTCTTCGACTGCGGTGTTGAGGGTGCCGCCCTGAGGGGCGGCAAGGCGTGCGCGCTCACGCGCGAGCTGGTTTTCCACGGCAGCAATCTGACTGTTTACCTCCACCAGTTGCGTGGCTTGTGGTTGCAGGAAGCTTTGCAGGCCGGTGCGGCGGGTTTGCAATTCGGCGAGCTGGCCTTCAAGCCGGGCCACGATGGCTGCGAAGTTTTCGGCGGTAGCCTGTGGAGACACCAGCCCCTTGCGGTTCTGGTAGGCGAGTAAGGCCGAACGGGTGGCTTTGACGCGTTCGTTGAGTTCCTGCACCTGCACTTCGAGGAACCGCACCTGTTCCTGGGCCAGTTCATGGCCCAGGGCGTTCATGTGGCGTTCGCCTTCGGCCAGGAGGCGTGCCGCTATGGCCTGGGCCACTTCGGGCGTATAGGCCTGCGCACGGATGACGAGCACTCCGGCAAATTCGTCCAGTTCGATGCTGACGCGCCGCATGAAGTAGCGGTGGAAGGTTTCGAGCGGGGCGTCGGTCTGCCAGAGGCGAGAAAGCCAGTCGCCATGGCTGCTGTAATGGGCGCGCAGTTGAAGTTCGGTGTCGAGGGTTTGCAGGATGTCAAGCGAGCGGAGGTGATCGCGCAGCAGGAGCTGGTCGGCCCGGGTGTTGCCAGTGGCACCGCCGAGCAGGCTGGCAAAGTCCATGGACTGACCGCTGGACAGATCAGCCCGGCTGAGGGTGACCCGGGCTTCCGAGACGAAGCGGTCGGCAGCACCCAGAAGCCAATAAAAACTGCTGAGCACTATGAAGCCTGTTGCAACCCAAAGGAAGGGGGCTTTGCGAAGCACCGATGAAATGGAGGAGCTCATGCGGGGATGGTTTTCTGGTAGGCCTGGATGGCGTCTTCTATCTGGTCGAACCAGTGCGCTTGCCCTTCATGCAGCCAAATGCCTGCGGTGCAGAATTTTTTGAGTGTGCCGGTGCTGTGTGATGTCATGATGAGGCTGGCGCGACCGGTGAGATTGTGAAAAGCCTCTCTGGCTTTGGCCTGGAAGGCCGCGTCGCCCGTGGAGGTGACTTCGTCGGAAATGTAGACGTCGAAGTCGAACGCAAGCGACATGCCGAACTGGAGGCGTGACTTCATGCCACTGGAGTAGGTTTTCACGGGCTCGTCAAAGTAGGGGCCGATGTCGGCAAAGTTTTCAATGAAGGCGACACGATCGGGCAGGTCGGCTTCATGACCGTGGAGGCGGCACACGAATTTGGCGTTTTGACGCCCAGTGAGCGAACCTTGCAACCCTCCGCCAAATCCCATGGGCCATGAGACTTTGCACAGGCGTTGAACCCGGCCTTTGCTGGGCTGGTCGATGCCACCGATAAGGCGCAGCAGGGTGGATTTGCCCGCGCCGTTGCGACCAATGAGCCCGACGCTGGTTTTGGCTGGGATGGTGAAATTGATCCCGCGCAACACCCACGGGCCGGCGCCATGGTCGGTTTGATAGCGTTTGTAAACATTTTGCACCACGATCACAGAGCCACCAATCTGCGCTGGAAGCGTACATGCAGGGCGAGGCCTAAAAAGAGCACCACCAGGGTGAACCCATGCAAATAGGCCAGGCTGAGCTCGGGGACAGCATGGTAAAAAGGCGCAATGCCCGCGCGTACCCCTTCAACACCATGGGCAATGGGGTTGAACATGATCCATTCCCTCCATGGGTAGGGGATGGCGGACAAGGGGAAAATGACCCCGGAGATGAGCATGAGCGGCATCATGAGCATACCGAGGATGTTGCCGAGTTCTGGCACCAGCTCGGCAGCGACAGAGGTCGCCAGGCCCCAGGCCATTCCAAGCCCCCAGAGCCCGACCAAGGCGCTGGCCACCGTGAGCGGGGCGTGCAACTGAAGCGGTATGCCCCATAGTCCTGCGCCTGTGAGCACGATGGCGGCCACGATGAACATGAGCAGGCCCTCCAGAAGGCCACGAACCAACACCGAATCAACGGGTTTGACCTGCCGGTAAGCATACAGTGCCTGGTTGGCTCCCACAGCGGCCTGCCCCTGGATCGCGGTTCGCCGGAACAAGAAGAAGGCCAGCATACCGGTGATGATCCAGAGGGCCGTGTCCATGCCACCCACGTGCCGCATGCGCAGGACGGTGAAGATGAACACGAAGAACGCCATGTGGGCGACAGGTTCCAGCAGGAGCCAGAACAGGGCTGCCCGGCGACCGAAGAGCCGCGAGACGGCTTCGCGCAGCAGCAGCGCACGCCAGACAGCGAGGGTGACTTGCCAGGGTGGGCGGGTCATGCCGACTGGCCTTCCCGGGGTGGCATGTGCCAGAGCAGGGGCTCGGTTGGCAGGCCGTAGACGTTGCAGGGTACCTGAGTGAGGTGGATGATCTGTGCCAGTAACGATGATGTTTCGGGTTCTGCTGGCGGGTGGTGGTGGGCCCAGAAGTCATTGAGCTCACCACCGAAGGTCACGCCCGGTTGTTTGTAAAGCGCTTCGCCCATGACCATGAGTGGTTTGCGGTGCACGAGGCTTTGCATGCCCACCGTGCTGTTGATGACCAGAACGCCCTGTGCATGGCGCACCAGCGTAGGGGTGTGCCCTTCGACCAAGGCTTGCACTCGGTTGGAAATGCCCAGCTCCCTGGCAAGGCTCCGAATGAAAGCGATATGACCGGGTCCCCCACGGGAAAAGGGATGCTGTTTGAAAACCAGTGTGGCTTGTGCCGGTGCATGCTGTGCGAAGGAGCACATGACTTCAATGATGAAGTCGGTGTTTTCGGTAAAGCGGCTGTGATGGGTGATCTGAGAGTCACCGTCATGTTGCAAGGCGACGAGGAAGTAATGGTTGTTGGCGAGCAGGCGGACTTGGCGGTTATCGTGGAATTGGTGTATTTGCTTGCGCAGCCATGAACGCACCCAGTAGGCCGCATGCCGAGCGATGGATGTGGGTTTGTGATGGCTGTAGTGGGGGAACTCGGTAGACGCCCAACGCATGTGCAGGTAGTGGCGCATGGCAAAGAGGGCCATTTGCCTGAACTGGTGTTTGGTGGTGGGCGGGTGCTGCAGGGTTGGGGCGGCGTTCGCAGGTTCCCAACGGTAGCGCTTCAGCGTGGTGGAGTAGCCATTGACCCCACCCAATTCCATGGTGATGTAGCCAGGGCGGACATAGCCTTCTTCCAACACCACAATGGGGATGCCAGCCTGATTGGCCGCTTCAATGGCGTGGACATGGTAGAAGCGCGTTTGTCCGAACAGCACCACGCAGCAGGGTTGGAGCGCTTGGAGTTGCTTTGCAATGAATGGTGCCCACTCCTCGGGTGGTGCCGTGTAGGTGATGGGTGCTATGCGGCGGGTGTCGGCCAGGTCGCCGCCTTGCAGGGCGATACGGTGCACACGGGTGCCACGTTCCTGCAGCCAAGCGGTGAGTCGATCAAAAAAGGGCCCTACGGGGCCCTGCAGGAGAAGCACCGTTCGAGACTGAGACAGTAACACCAGGGCCGGATTGATGGTTGTAAGTTCCTGATCGGATGGGGAGGACAAACAACGTCCGGTGGGCCCGTGGCGAGGCCCGGTGTCGATGATTCTGGCCAAAAGTCTGTCCCTCCGTTGACAGAAAAAACTCCGTTCTTATTTTATAGGGAGAATCGCTGAAACCGGCCGCTCAGCAGGGCGGCCGTGGTGATTACTGAATCCGGGCCTTCGCGCGCAGGTTTTCCTGGAAGTCCACCAGCTTTTGCTGCTGCAGTGACTGCTCGATCTGGGGGCGTAGTTCGTCTACGCTGGGGAGTTCAGCCTGGCGGATGTCGTCCACGCGGATGATGTGCCAGCCGAACTGGCTGCGCACGGGGGTTTCGGTCATCTGGCCCTTGTTCAGCTTGATCATGGCTTCAGAGAATTCAGACACGAACACGTTGGCGCCTGCCCAGTCCAGGTCGCCGCCGGCTTGGCCGGATCCCGTATCCAGCGAACGGGTGCGGGCCAGTTCTTCGAAGCGGGCGCCCCCCTTGATCTGGGCGATGAGCGTCTTGGCTTCGGCCTCGGTTTCGACCAGGATGTGGCGGGAGCGGTATTCCTGGCCACCGTTGGCGGCCACGAACTTGTCGTATTCGGCCTTGATTTCGGCGTCGGTGACGGGGTTCTTGCGCTGGAAGTCGTTGAAGAGCTCGCGGATCAGGATGGTCTGGGCGGCCAGTTCGACCTGGGCGCGGTACTCGGGCTGAGCCTTGATGCCGCGCTTTTCCGCTTCCTGCACGAAGATTTCACGCAGGATGACCTCTTCCCGGAGCTGCTCGCGCACGGCGGCATCGACCGGGCGACCGGAGCGCTCGATCTGCTTGGCCAGGGCGTCCAGCCGGGAGGAAGGAACGGGCTTGCCGTTGATGATGGCGATGTTCTGGGCGTGGGCGGGCAGGGCCAGTATGGTGGCCAGGGCCACGGCGGTGAGCAGACGTTTCATGAGGGGGTGGTCGTTGACAGAAAACTAGCGTTGGATGTCGATGGCCAGGGCGTGGAGCCCGGCGTCGATATAAGGTTGCAGTGCATCATACACAAGCCGGTGGGCGGCCACGCGGTTTTGGCTGGCGAACAGTGGTGAGGCGATGCGTACCCGGAAGTGCGTGCCGTAGCCCAGCCCGTTGGCGCCGGCGTGGCCGGCGTGGGCGGCGCTTTCGTCCAGAACCTCCAGTGCCGTGGGGGACAGGCGCTCGCGCAGGGTGGCTTCCAGCGCGGCGGCGGTAGGAACGCTGGGTAGGCTCATGGCTTTTCGGCGCTGGGCTCTTCCTTCAGGTGGCGTGCCACGTAGAGCCCTTGGCCGACCAGGAAAAGCACCGGGAATATGTAGCCCCACAGCTTGAAGTTGACCCAGGCCTCGGTGGAGAAGTACGCCGCCACATAGGCGTTGATGCCGGCCATGAACAGGAAGTAGAGCACCCAGGCCACGGTGAGGCGTGCCCAGACGTCATCAGGCAGCTTGAGCTGGCTGCTCAGGAGCATCTGCAGGAAGTTCTTTTTCCAGACCCACAGCGCCGCGCCCAGCACGATGGCCATGCTCGTATACATGACGGTGGGCTTCCACTTGATGAAGCGCTCGTCCTGGAGCAGCAAGGTGAGGGCGCCGAACACCAGCACCAGCAGCAGGGTGACTTTCTGCAGGGTCTGCAGGCGGCGGTCGATGCCATAGATGAGCGCGGTCTGGACCACGGTGGCACCCATCAGCACGGCGGTGGCGGCGTAGATGTCGTGCATCTTGTACGCCACCACGAACAGGGCAATGGGGAAAAAATCGATGAGAAGACGCATCCCCCGATTATCGCGGCTTCAGCTCCAGGGCGGCGGAGTTCATGCAATACCGCAGGCCGGTGGGGTGAGGCCCGTCTTCAAACACGTGGCCCAGATGGGCGCCGCACTGGCTGCACACGGTTTCGGTGCGGACCATGCCATGGCTGGTGTCGGTGATTTCGGTGATGGCGCCAGGAACGGCCTCGTAGAAACTGGGCCAGCCGCAGCCGGCGTCGAACTTGGTGGCGCTGTGGAACAGGTGGTTGCCGCAGCAGATGCAGTGGTAGCTGCCATCGGCCCACACCTGCTCGTACTTGCCGGTGTAGGGGCGCTCGGTGTGGGCCAGGCGTGTCACGTGATAGGCCAAGGGCTCGGCGCCCTTGGTGGCCAGCAGCTCGCGCCAGGCTTCGTCGGGTTTCTGGATCGGGAAGGTCATGTCAAGGCAATTGTGCGTCGCTCGCGGAAGCCTTGATGCGGACAGGGTTGGCGAGTTGTTCGAGTGCCTCCTCGTTGAGGATGTCCACCCGCCCGAACTCCAGCGACACCCAGCCCTGGGCCTCGAACTGCTTGAGCACGCGGTTGATGGTCTGGCGTGACAGCCCCGCCAGGTGACCCAGGTCTTCCTGGGACAAGGTGATCTTGCGCACCCCCGACCAGAAGAAGTGGCTCAGGTACTGGGCCACGCGTTCGTCGGGGCTGCGCAGCCGCCCGGACTCGATGGCGGCCATGGCCTGCCCCAGCCGCATGTTGAGGTGTTCGATGAGAAAGTGGGCGAACGGCAGGCTGTGACGGTAGAGGCGCTGGAACTGCGCCAGCGGCATGCCGATGAGGGTGGTGTCGCGCAGGGCGATCACGTCGTAGCGCCAGACCCCGCCCTTGAGCACCGAGCCTTCCCCGAACCACTCGCCGGCTGGCACACCGAGAAACGCCGACAGCCGCCCGTCGGGCGCCTTGGTCTGCAGCTTGGCCATGCCGGAAAGCACCCCGTACCAGCCGTCGATCGGATCGCCCTCGGCCAGCAGGACTTCGCCCTTGCCGGCCTTGCGCAGCACCATGGCGTCCAGCAGTTCGTTCTTTTCCTGGGCCGACAGGGTGGTGAACCAGGGCTGGGCGTGCAGGAAAACGCTGGCGGGTGAACGGGGCTCTAGCAGCATGGGTGTGGTGTCGGCTGGGGAGATGTCGGCTCTGCGACAGATTCTGACGGGCTTTCGGGTTTCCCATGATGCCAGAGAACCGGGAACACCAGATAGTTCTATCGGTTCCATGCAAAGACACCAACGGAGACACAGATGCTAGGCTTGATGCAAGACCAGCCCTTGCTGATTTCGGACCTGATCGAACACGCGGCCCGTCACCACGGGGATGTGGAGATCGTTTCGCGGCGTGTGGAGGGCGACATCCACCGCACCACTTACCGGGAGGCGGCCGGTCGTTCGCGCCAGTTGGCCGGCGCTCTGGATGCCCTGGGCCTGGCCCAGGGCGACCGCGTGGCTTCACTGGCCTGGAACGGCTATCGCCATTTCGAGATGTATTTCGGTGTGAGTGGCTCCGGGCGGGTGTTGCACACGATCAATCCGCGCCTGATTCCCGACCAGATCGCCTGGATCGTCAACCACGCCCAGGACCAGGCACTGTTTTTCGACGTGACGTTCTGGCCCGTCATCAAGGCCATCCACGACAAATGTCCCACCGTCAAGCGCTGGGTGGCCCTGTGCGACGACGTCCACCTGGCCAAGATCACGGAAGGGGGAGGCATTCCCCACCTCGTGAGTTATGAAGCCCTGATTGGCGGGCAGGCCACCGACTACGCCTGGCCCCGGTTCGACGACCAGACCGCTTCCAGCATGTGCTACACCAGCGGCACCACCGGCCACCCCAAGGCGGCGCTGTACAGCCACAAGTCCACCATCCTGCATGCCTATGCCGCCGCGCTGCCCGACGTGATGTGCCTCAGCGCCCGCGACAGCGTATTGCCCGTGGTGCCGATGTTCCACGTCAATGCCTGGGGGATTCCCTATTCGGCCTGCGCGGTGGGCTGCAAGCTGGTGTTCCCCGGCCCGGCCATGGACGGCAAGTCCATCTACGAACTTCTGGATGGCGAGCGTGTGACCTTCGCGGCCGGCGTGCCCACGGTGTGGCAGATGCTGCTCACCCATATGGCGCAAAACGGTCTGAAGCTGCCGCACCTGACGCGCACCGTGATCGGCGGCTCGGCCTGCCCACCCGCCATGATCACGGCCTTCCGTGAGCAGTATGACGTGGACGTGCTCCACGCCTGGGGCATGACCGAGATGAGCCCGCTGGGCACGTTGTGCACGCTGAAGAACAAGCACCTTGTGCTGCCGGAAGACGAGCAGATGAAGATCCGTCTCAAGCAGGGGCGTGCGATCTTCGGCATCGACATGAAGGTGGTGGGCCCCGATGGCCGGGAACTGCCCTGGGACGGCAAGTCCTCGGGCGATCTGCTGGTCAAGGGGCCTTGGATCATCCGTGACTACTACAAGGGCGAGGGCCCGCCCCCGCTGGTGGACGGCTGGTTCCCCACCGGCGACGTGGCCACCATCGACGCCGATGGTTTCATGCAGATCACGGACCGCAGCAAGGACGTGATCAAGTCCGGCGGGGAGTGGATCAGCTCCATCGACGTGGAAAACATTGCCATGGCACATCCTGCGGTACTGATGGCGGCTTGCATCGGCGTCAGGCACCCGAAGTGGGACGAGCGCCCCATCGTGGTCGTGGTCAAGAAGCCCGGCCAGGAGGTGACCCGCGAAGAATTGCTGGCCTTCTACGAAGGCAAGATCGCCAAGTGGCAGATCCCGGATGACGCTGTGTTCGTGGAGGCCATTCCGCTGGGCGCCACCGGCAAGATGCAGAAGATGAAGCTGCGAGAGCAGTTGGCCGACTACCGCCTTCCGGGGCTGTGATGCCGGGCCACGCAGTCACTCAGGCGATAGGGGCTAGGGCTATCCCTGAGAGCGTGTTTGAAAGACCCCAGTAAGCTTTGTTCGTTCCACCACCACCAAGGAGACATACCGATGAAACTGATGATCAAGGCCCTGACCGGCGCTGCCATGCTGACCTGCGCCTTCACGGCGTTCGCCCAAAAGGGCGAAACGGTGAAGATCGCCTGGATCGACCCGCTGTCGGGCCTCATGGCCCCGGTGGGTACCAACCAGCTGCGCAGCTTCCAGTTCTTCGCGGAAAAATTCAGTGGCGACGCCAACCCCGCAGGGGTCAAGTTTGAAGTGGTTGGCTTCGACAACAAGCTCAGCCCTGCCGAAAGCCTCACGGCCCTGCAGGCTGCGATCGACCAGGGGGTGCGCTACATCGCCCAGGGCAACGGTTCCTCGGTGGCCGGCGCCCTGATCGACGCGGTGAACCGCCACAACAGCCGCAACCCCGGCAAGGAAGTGGTGTTCCTCAACTACGCCGCCGTGGATCCGGACTTCACCAACAGCAAGTGCAGCTTCTGGCACTTCCGCTTCGATGCCGACACGTCCATGAAAGTGGAGGCGCTGACCACGTTCATGAAGGACGATCCGACGATCAAGAAGGTTTTCCTGATCAACCAGAACTATTCGCACGGCCACCAGGTGGCCAAGTACGCCAAGGAAAACCTCAAGCGCAAGCGCCCGGACATCGAGATCGTGGGCGAGGACCTGCACCCGCTGGCCCAGGTGCGTGACTTCGCACCCTACATCGCCAAGATCCGGGCTTCGGGGGCCGATTCGGTGATCACCGGCAACTGGGGTTCCGACCTCGCGCTGCTGGTGCGCGCCGCCAATGAGGCCGGCTTCAATGGTCGTTTCTTCACCTACTACACCGGCGTCACCGGTACACCCACGGCGCTGGGCACCAACGCCGAAGGCCGGGTCTATCAGGTGGCCTACAACCACTACAACATGGGCGGCCAGATGGACAGGTGGATGGCCGAGTTCAAGCAGCGGTTCAACGACGACTTCTACACCGGGTCTGTGGTCAACATCTACAAGGGGCTTTCTCAGGCGATGGCCAATGCCAAGTCCACCGATCCGGTGAAAGTGGCCCAGGCGTTTTCCGGGATGAAGTTCCAGGGCTTCAACGGCGAAGTGGAGATGCGCCGCCTGGACCATCAGCTCCAGCAGCCGCTGTACCTGACCCGCTGGCAGAAAACCGACGCCAAGCACCCGTACAGCCCCGAGAACACGGGCATGACGCTGGTGCCGGTGCGTGAATTCCCGGCGTACGTGGCCAGCACGCCGACGAGCTGCCAGATGCGGCGCCCGGGCTGACGATCGTCATGTCCCGATGCGGAGCCTGGCCAGGCGCCAGGCTCCGATTTAAGCTTCCAGCCTGTGTGATCCGACTGCAAGTCGTGCAGTCCAGGGCTGTTTTTTTCCTCCGAGAGGCTGGCTACCCGCCAGAAACGATGTGACGCTGGAATTTTTCATCATTTCCATGCTGAACGGGCTGAGTTACGGCTTGCTGCTGTTCATGCTCAGTTCCGGTCTGACCCTGATCTTCAGCATGATGGGTGTGCTGAACTTCGCGCATGCCAGCTTTTACATGGTCGGCGCCTACCTGGGCTATTCGATCGCGCAGGTGGCGGGGTTCTGGGTTGCGCTGTTCCTGGCGCCTGTGCTCGTGGGGCTCATGGGCGCGGGGTTCGAGCGAACCAGTCTGCGCAAGGTGCACAAGTATGGCCACGTGCCCGAGCTGCTGGTCACCTTCGGTCTGTCGTACATCATTCTGGAATTGGTCCAGCTGGTCTGGGGCCGTTCGGCCGTGGAATTCCGGCCGGCTGAAGTTCTGCAGGGTTCGGCTTTTACGTTGATGCACTATGCCGACGACACGATCGGGTTCATGTTCGGCCGCGCACCAGCCGATCTGTGCAGTGCTGCTGCAGGCACCATCTGTTCGTATTTCCCCGCCACACGGGCCTTCATGATGCTGGTGGCCGTTGTGATGCTGCTGAGCCTGTGGCTGTTGATCACCCGCACACGGGTGGGCATGGTGATCCAGGCCGCGTTGACGCACCCAGAAATGGTGGAAGCCCTGGGCCACAACGTGCCCCGAGTGTTCATGCTGGTGTTTGGCGCGGGTACCGCGCTCGCCGGGCTGGCCGGGGTGATCGGTGGCAGCACCTTCGTCACGGAGCCGGCGATGGCGCTGACGCTGGGTTCGCTGATTTTCGTGGTGGTGGTGGTGGGCGGGCTGGGTTCGCTGTCCGGAGCCTTCCTGGCGTCGCTGCTCATAGGCGTGATCCAGACCTTTGCCGTGGCCCTGGACCATTCACTGGCCGGGGTGTTGCAGAACATGGGCGTGGAATTGTCGGATGCAGCGCGCCAGAACGATCTGCTGCGCCTGACCATTTCGCAGGTGGCCCCGATCCTGCCGTACCTGTTCCTCGTGCTGATCCTGATCTTCCGCCCCAGGGGCTTGCTGGGTAACCGTGAAACCTGAGGCTGCACACCCATGACTACCGCTTACTACAGTTTCAAACCCTACAACGTCGGTCGCTGGATCATCTGGTCGCTGTTTGCGCTGGTGCTGATCTTCGCTCCACGTGTGTTCGACAGCAACCTGTCGGTCAGCATGCTGGCGCAGATGGGTATTGCCATCATTGCCTGCCTGTCCTACAACATGCTGCTGGGGCAGGGGGGTATGCTGAGCTTCGGCCATGCGGTCTATACCGGGCTGGGCTCTTATGTGGCCATTCATGTGCTGCTGCGCGTGTCCGATGGGCTTATGACCCTGCCGGTGAGCATGATCCCGCTGGTAGGGGGATTGGCCGGCTTGTTCTTCGCCATTCTGTTTGGCTACGTGACCACCAAGAAGGCAGGTACCACGTTCGCCATGATCACCCTGGGGATGGGCGAGCTGGTGTTTGCCATGTCGCTCATGTTCTCTGACTTCTTCGGTGGTGAAGCCGGCATCTCGGCCGACCGGGTGGTGGGAGATGCGGTGTTCGGCATCACTTATGGGCCCAACGTGCAGGTGTATTACCTGATTGCGGTGTACACCTTCATCTCCGTGGCGCTGATGTATGCATTTACCCGTACGCCGCTGGGGCGCATCATCAACGCGGTGCGAGACAACCCTGAGCGGGTGGAATTCATCGGCTACAACACCCAGATGGTGCGTTACCTGGTGTTCATGATTGCCGGCTTCTTTGCCGGGATCGCCGGGGGGCTGGCCGCTATCCAGTTCGAGATCGTCACGGCCGAGGTGGTGGGGCCTATCCGTTCGGGGGGCTACCTGCTGTTCACCTTTCTGGGCGGCGCCACGTTCTTCTTCGGGCCGATCATCGGGGGCGTGCTGATGGTGCTGGCCTTCGTGCTGTTCTCGGAAATCACCAAGGCCTGGTTGCTGTACCTGGGGCTGATCTTCCTGTTCATGGTGATGTACGCGCCGGGAGGCATTGCCAGCCTGATCATGATGAACCTGCGGGTGGCCATGTTCGGTCGGCTGCGGGAGCTGTGGGTGAGCTATCTGGCGCTGGCGCTGACCGCGCTGGTGTTCCTGGTGGGAGCGGGGGCCATGATCGAGATGGTCTACCACCTGCAGCTCAACACCGCGCTGGGTGATCAGGTGCGCTTCCTGGGTGTGTCGCTGAACGCCCGCGAGGCATCGAGCTGGTTTGGCTCCCTCTTCGTGGCGTTGACGGGGCTGGGGCTGTTCGAGCTCACACGCTACCACTTCCGCCAGCAGTGGGCCGAGATCCAGACCTACATCGAGAAAGAAATCAAACGCCGGGAGACTTCCTGATGTCCGCACCTTACGTTCTGGAATTGAAAGACCTGCGCAAGAACTTCGGCAAGACCGAGATCATCCGTGGCGTGAACCTGGCGGTGACCGCTGGCGAGCGGGTGGCCATCATCGGGCCGAACGGGGCGGGCAAATCCACGCTGTTCAACCTGATCAGTGGTCGTTTCGCCCCCACTTCGGGAGAGGTGTGGCTGAATGGCCAGCGCATTGAAGGCAAAAAGCCTTTCGAGATCAACCGGCTGGGGCTGTCGCGCAGCTTCCAGATCACCAACATCTTCCCCAAGCTCAGCGTGTTCGAGAACCTGCGCTGCGGGGTGCTGTGGAGCCTGGGCTACAAGTACACCTTTTTCAAGTTCCTGGCGGACCTGGAGGACGCCAACGAGCGGGCCGATGAGCTGCTGGAGATGATCCGCCTGGACAAGAAGCGCGATACGCTGGCCATGAACCTGACCTATGCAGAACAGCGGGCATTGGAGATCGGTATCACGATTGCGGGTGGGGCCAATGTGGTGTTGCTCGACGAACCCACGGCCGGTATGAGCAAGAGCGAGACCAAGCGCTTCATCGAATTGATTCGCGAGATCACGGTGGGCAAGACCTTGCTCACTGTCGAGCACGACATGGGCGTGGTGTTCGGTCTGGCGGACAAGATTGCCGTGGTGGTCTATGGCGAAGTCATCGCCTACGACGTGCCCGAGGCGGTGCGCGCCAATCCGCGTGTGCAGGAAGCCTACCTGGGCTCGGTGCTGGCCGAGGAGCAGGCCGCAGGCGCGGCGCATTGAAGGAAGCGAAGAACATGCTCGACATCAACAACCTGCACGCCTACTACGGCAAGAGCCATGTGCTTCACGGGGTGCATTTCAAGGTCGGTCAGGGCGAGATCGTGGCGCTGCTGGGGCGCAACGGCTCGGGCCGCTCCACGACGGCCAAGGCCATCATGGGGCTGGTCGACGCCGAGGGCGAGATCGCCTGGAAGGGCCAACCGATTCGGGGGATGAAGCCTTTTGAGGTCGCGCACCTGGGACTGGGCTACGTGCCGGAGAACCGCGACATCTTCCCCAAACTCACGGTTCACCAGAACCTCATGCTCGGGCAGAAGGGCAGTGGCAAGGGCAGCCGCTGGTCGTTCGACGACATGTACGCCATGTTTCCTCGCCTGAAGGAGCGCCAGCATACCGAAGCCGGTGTGATGTCGGGTGGCGAACAGCAGATGCTGACCCTGTGCCGCACGCTGATGGGCGACCCGGAACTGATCATCATCGACGAGCCCACCGAGGGCCTGGCGCCGAAGATCGTGGAGCAGGTGGCCGAATTCCTCAAGAAGCTGAAGGAAAGGGGGGTGTCGGTGCTGCTGATTGAACAGAAGCTGACGATCGCGCTCAACATTTCCGACCGGGCACTGGTCATGGGACACGGCAGCATCGTGTTCGACGACACGCCCGCGGCGCTCAAGGCCAACCCTTACGTCCGCAAGGAGTGGCTGGAGGTCTGATCGCCGGTTGATTCCGGAGACAAACAGGTGACAGGTGTCCCTTCCGGAACCGGGCAGACTTCCTACAATGCAATAACACGAACGGTCGTTCTTTTTGGGCCGTTCTTCCCGCTACCGCCAGACTAGGAGACTGCATGACCGCGCATTACCAGAACCACGGCGACGTGGCCGTCATCACACTGGACAACCCCCCGATGAACGGGCTGGGTCTCAGCACCCGGCAAGGCATCGTGCGGGCGCTGGAGCAGGCCAATGAAAACCCGGCCGTCAAGGCCATCGTGCTCACCGGGGCCGGCAAGGCGTTCTCGAGTGGCGCCGACATCAAGGAGTTCGGTTCTCCCAAGGCCTATCAGGACCCGAACCTCATCAGCGTGATCAACGCGCTGGAAGCGTCTCCGAAGCCGGTGGTGGCTGCGCTGCACAGCGTGGCCATGGGCGGTGGGCTGGAGTTGTCGCTGGGTTGCCACTACCGCATCGCGGCGCCCGGCACCAGTGTCGCCCTGCCCGAAGTCAAGCTCGGCCTCATCCCCGGTGCTGGCGGCACCCAGCGCCTGCCGCGTGCGATTGGGGTGGAGCCTGCGCTGAATCTCATCGTGAGCGGAGAGCCCGTCAAGAGCGAACTGCTGGCCCAGATTCCCGGCCAGAAGCTGTTCGACAAACTGGCCGGTAGCGCGGACAGCCTGATGGACGAGGCGCTGGCGCTTGCACGTGAGGTGGCCGCGAAGCACGCCGACGGCAGTGCCCTGCCACGTGTGCGCGATCTGCCTTGCAAACACCCGAAAGGTGACGCCTACTTCCAGTTCGCGCGCAACATGGTCAAGGGCATGGCCAGGCACTTTCCCGCGCCGGCCAAATGCGTCGACGCGGTCGAATCCGCCACGAAGAAAAAGTTTGACGACGGCATGGCCTATGAGCGTGAACTCTTCGTCAACCTCATGATGACGCCCGAGTGCATGGCCCTGCGCCATCTGTTTGTGGCCGAGCGCGCCGCCAGCAAGATCCCCGACGTACCCGCCGACACCCCGCAGCGAACCATTGCCAAGGTGGCCGTGATCGGCGCTGGCACCATGGGTGGCGGCATCAGCATGAACTTCCTGAATGCCGGCATACCGGTGCAGATTCTGGAGATGAAGCAGGAGGCGCTGGACCGGGGCATCACCACCATCCGCAAGAACTACGAAGCCCAGGTGGCCAAGGGCAAGCTGAAGCAGGACAAGTATGAGCAGCGCATGGCGCTGCTGTCGACCACGCTGAACTACGCCGACATCGCCGACGCCGATCTGGTGATCGAAGCGGTGTTCGAAGACATTGGCGTGAAGGAGCAGGTGTTCAAGCAGCTCGACGCCGTGATGAAGCCCGGTGCCATCCTCGCCTCCAATACCTCCACGCTGGACGTGGACAAGATCGCTGCCTTCACTCAGCGCCCGCAGGACGTGGTGGGCATGCACTTCTTCAGCCCGGCCAACGTGATGAAGCTGTTGGAAGTGGTGCGTGGGGCCAAGACCGGTAAAGATGTGCTGGCTACGGTGATGACCATCGGCAAGAAGATCAAAAAGACGTGCGTGGTATCGGGCGTCTGTGACGGCTTCATCGGCAACCGCATGATCGAGCAGTACAGCCGTCAGGCGGGCTTTCTGCTTGAGGAAGGCTGCACCCCGGCACAAGTGGACAAGGCGATCGAGAAGTTCGGCTTTGCCATGGGCCCGTTCCGCATGGGCGACTTGGCTGGCAACGACATTGGCTGGTTCATCCGCAAGCGTCGCTACGTGGAAAAGCCCGATCTTCGCTACAGCAAGACAGCCGACCTGCTGTGCGAGATGGGCCGCTACGGGCAGAAGACCGGTGCCGGCTGGTACGACTACGCCCCGGGCAAGCGCGATGCCATTCCCAGCCAGGTGGTGGTGGACATGATCGAGCAGCACCGCAAGGCGCTGGGCATCACCCCACGCAAGATCAGCGACGAAGAGATCGTGCAGCGGCTGGTGTATTCGTTGGTGAACGAGGCCGCGCACTTGCTGGAAGAAGGCATTGCCAGCCGCCCGAGCGATATCGACATGGTCTACCTGACCGGCTATGGCTTCCCCATCCATCGCGGCGGCCCGATGCACTACGCCGATTTCACGGGCCTGTTCAACGTGGCAGAAGCCATGAAGCGCTTTGCGAAGAACCCGCACGACGACGCCAGCTTCTGGCAACCGGCGCCGCTGATCCAGCGTCTGATCGCCGAAGGCAAGACCTTCGCCGACCTCAACCGCTGATGCCACAGAAGTACACGGAGACCCCAACATGACCAACGCCGTCATCGTATCGACCGCACGCACCCCGCTGGCCAAGAGCTGGAAGGGGGCCTTCAACATGACCCATGGCGCGACGCTCGGCGGCCACGCGGTGCAGCATGCCATCGCGCGTGCCGGCATCGACGCCGCTGCGGTGGAAGACGTCATCATGGGCTGCGCCAACCCCGAAGGCGCCACCGGCATGAACATCGCGCGCCAGATCGCGCTCGCGGCCGGCTGTCCCATCACCACCTCCGGGATCACCGTCAACCGCTTTTGCTCCTCCGGCCTGCAGACCATTGCCCTGGCGGCGCAGCGCATCATCGCCGGTGAGGGCGACGTGTACGTGGCCGGTGGGGTGGAGAGCATTTCCTGCGTGCAGCAGGAGATGAACATGCACATGGCTTTCGACCCCGCGCTGCAGAAGAAGAAGCCCGAGATCTACTGGAGCATGCTGCAGACCGCCGAGCAGGTGGCCAAGCGCTACGGCATTGGCCGCGACGTGATGGATGAGTACGGCGCCGCCAGCCAGCAGAAGGCCTGTGCGGCACAGGCCGCCGGCCTGCTGGATGCCGAAATCGCCCCCATCACCGTGACCATGGGCGTGGCCGACAAGACCCTGGGGCTGATCACGAAGCAGGTGACCGTGAGCAAGGACGAAGGCACCCGTGAGGGTACGACGAAGGAAGGCATCAGTGGCATTCGCCCGGCGCTGCCTGGCGGGTTGATCAGTGCCGGTAACGCCAGCCAGTTCAGCGACGGTGCAGGCGCCTGCGTGGTCGTGGGAGAAGACTACGCGAGCAAGCACAACCTGCAGCCGCTGGGACGCTTCCTGGGCTTTGCGGTGGCCGGTTGCGAGCCCGACGAGATGGGCATTGGGCCGGTGTTTGCGGTACCCAAGGTGCTGAAAAAGCTCGGCCTGAAGGTCGAGGATATCGACCTGTGGGAGCTGAACGAGGCCTTTGCGGTGCAGGTGATCTACTGTCGCGACCACCTGGGCATCCCCAACGAGCGCCTCAACGTGAACGGTGGCGCCATTGCGCTGGGTCACCCCTATGGCGTGTCGGGTCAGCGGCTGACTGGCCATGCGTTGATCGAGGGCAAGCGCCGGGGCGCCAAGCGGGTGTGCGTGACCATGTGCATCGGTGGCGGCATGGGGGCAGCCGGCGTGTTCGAGGTGTTGTGACGACGGAGAGATCATGAGCCTGCGCCCCACCGTCGATTTCCTGTTGTACGACTGGCTGGGGGCGCAGACCCTCGGCGAGCGTGCGCGTTTTGCTGACCACAGCCGCGAGACCTTTGACGCGGTGCTCGATACCTGCGAGCGCATCGCTCGCGACAAGTACGCCCCTTTCAATCGCCTGGTGGACACCCAGGAGCCGCACTTCGATGGCGATAAGGTGATCTTGCCCCAGGCCACGAAAGACGCCTGGGATGCCTATGCCGAGTCCGGCATGCTGAGCGCGGCCCAGGACTACGACGTGGGCGGCATGCAGCTGCCTTACACGGTGGAGGCGGCGGGCAATGCGTTCTTTGCCATGGCGTCGGTCAGCATCGGGGCGGGCATGCTCACGGTGGGGAACGCCAACCTGTTGATGGCACACGGTTCGCCGTTGCAGCGCGAGGTGTTTGCCCTCAACGAATTCAGTGGTCGGTTTTCCGGGACGATGTGTCTGAGCGAGCCGCAGGCGGGTTCGAGTCTCAGCGACGTGGCCACCCGCGCCACACCGGACGGTGAGGGCTTCGAGGCCGATCCCCTGGGGCCCCGCTACCGCCTGCGCGGCAACAAGATGTGGATTTCCGCCGGTGAGCACGAGCTGACCGAAAACATCGTCCACCTGGTGCTGGCCAAGATTCCCGGGCCCGACGGCAAGCTGCCGCCGGGGGTCAAGGGCATCTCCCTGTTCATCGTGCCCAAGAAACTGGTGGACGCCGAGGGCCGGTTGACCGGCGTGCGCAACGACGTGGCGTTGGCGGGTCTGAACCACAAATGCGGCTGGCGCGGCACCACCAACACCTTGCTCAATTTTGGGGAAGGCCGGTTCCCGGTGCGTGGCAACACCGTGGGGCCAGGCCTGGACGGGCAAGGTGCCGGGGCCATAGGCTATCTGGTGGGGGAGCCGGGCAAGGGCCTGGGCTACATGTTCCACATGATGAACGAGGCGCGCATCGGGGTGGGCATGGCGGCCACCATGCTGGGCATGGCTGGCTACCACGCGAGCCTGGACTATGCGAAAAACCGTCCACAGGGAAGACCCATGGGCGCCAGCGGCAAAGACCCGACCCAACCACAGGTGCGCATCATCGAGCATGCCGATGTGAAGCGCATGTTGCTGGCCCAGAAGGCCTATTGTGAGGGTGCGCTCGCATTGGAGCTGTACTGCGCCCGCCTGGTGGACGAGCAGCATACCGGCGCACCCGATGCGGCCGATGATGCCCGCCTGCTGCTGGAAGTGCTGACCCCCATCGCCAAGAGCTGGCCCAGCGAATGGTGCCTCGAGGCCAACAGCCTGGCCATCCAGATTCACGGCGGTTACGGATACACCCGTGACTTTCCGGTGGAGCAGTACTGGCGCGACAACCGCCTGAACATGATTCACGAGGGCACGCACGGCATCCAGGCCATGGACCTGCTGGCGCGCAAGGTGCTGATGGAAAACGGCAAGGGCCTGAAGCTGCTGGCTGCGCGGATGCAGGGCACGATCGAACGCGCGCTCCGGGTGCCCGAGCTTGCCCGCGATGCGAACGACTTGGCCCAGGCCTTGCAGCAGGTCGGGGCTGCTACCCAAGCCGCGTGGGCGACAGGCGAGCCTACCGAAGCGCTGGCCAATGCCGTACCCTACATGCAGGCGTTCGGACACACGGTGCTGGCGTGGATCTGGCTGGACGTGGCGCTGGCGGCTTTGAAAGCGGCGGTCACGCCGGCCCAACGGGGACGACTGGCCGCCTGCCGCTATTTCTTCCGCTACGAACTGCCCAGGATCGGCGCCTGGTTGCAGGTGGTGTCCAGCCGCGACATGACCTGTGCCGAACTGGCCGAAGACGCATTCTGAACCGGGCCACGGCCCAACTAGGAGACACACATGACACGAACCATCCAACAGCTGTTCGATCTCAAGGGCCAGGTGGCCCTGGTGACGGGTGGCTCCCGCGGGCTGGGCCTGCAGATGGCCCACGCGCTCGGCGAGGCCGGTGCGCGGGTGCTGGTTTCGGCTCGCAAGGCCGACGAACTTGAAGACGCGGTCGCCCAGCTCAAGGCCGCCGGCATCGACGCGCAGTGGATCGCGGCCGACTGCGCCAAGGAGGCAGACATCCATCGCCTCGCGGCAGAAACCCTGCAGCGCATGGGTGCGGTGGACATCCTCGTGAACAACGCCGGGGCCGCCTGGGGAGCGCCTGCCGAAGACCATCCGATCGAGGCGTGGGACAAGGTGATGAACCTCAACGTGCGCGGCTACTTCATCCTGAGCCAGTACCTGGCCAAGCACCACATGATCGCCAAGCGCAAGGGCAGCATCGTCAACGTGGCCTCCATCGCCGGACTGGGGGGCAACCCGCGCGGCATGAGCACCATCGCGTACAACACCTCCAAGGGGGCCGTGATCAATTTCACCCGGACCCTGGCGGCCGAATGGGGGCCTTACGGCATTCGTGTCAACGCCATCTGCCCAGGTTTTTTCCCCAGCAAGATGACCAAGGGCACGCTGGAGGCTCTGGGCGAGGAGCGACTGACCACCCATGCGCCCCTGGGCCGTTTGGGTGACGACGAAGACCTCAAGGGCCTGACGCTGCTGTACGCGTCGGACGCCGGCAAGCACATCACCGGTCAGTGGCTGGCCGTGGACGGCGGTGTGAGCATCGTCACGGGAGGCTGAGTGGAATTTCAGGTCCGCATTCCTTTCGTGGAGCATTTGGGCTTCGCTCTGCAGCACTGGGCAGATGGCATGGCCGAGATCACCTTCGACCCGGCGCCCGAGCACCTGAACTCCTTCAACGTGGTGCACGGTGGCGCGACCATGACGCTGCTGGACGTGGTCATGGCCCATGCCGCGCGCAGTGTGCAGCAGGACATGGGTGCCGTGACCATCGAAATGAAGACCTCGTTCATGCAGGCGGCCAAGGGACTGCAGCGCGCACGTGGCCGACTGCTGCACCGCACGGCGACCATGGCCTTCACCGAAGGCCAGGTGTTCGATGCCGATGGCAGGCTCTGTGCCCATGCCACCGGCACCTTCAAGTATGTGAAGCGTCTGCCGGTCGGAGCCAAGGGGGTGCACGAACTGAACTCCCCAGCCACCGGCATTTCCACCGACTGATTTCACGACACCCACCGGGCCCGAGCGCCCGACCAGGAGACACCATGCCCATGAACACCCGTATCCTGCTGGACAACCGCCCCCAGGGCGAGGCCAGCGTCAGCAACTTCAAGATCGAAACGGTGGACACCCCCGCGCTGGCAGACGGCCAGGTGCTGGTGCGAAACCATTACCTGAGCCTGGACCCTTACATGCGCGGCCGCATGAACGACGCCAAGAGCTATGCGGCACCGCAGCCCCTGGGGGAGGTGATGATCGGTGGCACGGTCGGCGAGGTGGTCGATAGCCGCCATCCGCGTTATGCCCCTGGTGACCATGTGGTCGGCATGGGCGGCTGGCAGCAGTACAGCGTGGTCGATGCGTCCCAGCCGGGGGCGTTGCGCAAGGTGGACACGACCAACGTCCCGTTGAGCCACTACCTGGGCGCGGTGGGCATGCCGGGCGTGACGGCCTGGTATGGTCTGGTGAAGATCATCGACCCCAAGCCCGGCCAGACGGTGACAGTGAGTGCCGCCAGCGGGGCTGTGGGCAGTGCGCTGGGCGCGCTGGCGAAGGCTCGCGGTTGCCGGGTGGTGGGGATTGCAGGGGGCGAAGACAAGTGCGCCTACGTCAAGAACGAATTGGGTTTCGACGACTGCATCGATTATCGCGTGCACAAGGACTATGTGTCGTTGGCCAAGGCACTCAAGCAGGCGTGCCCCCAGGGCATCGACGGGCACTTTGAAAATGTCGGTGGCATGGTGCTGGACGCCGTGATGCTGCGATCCAACGCGTTTTCGCGCATCGCGGTCTGCGGCATGATCGCCGGCTATGACGGCCAGCCGCTGCCGATGGCCAATCCTGCGCTGATCCTGGTCAACCGCATGCGGGTCGAGGGCTTCATTGTCAGCGAGCACATGGAGGTCTGGCCTGAAGCCCTGGCCGAACTGGCGGAGCTGGTGGGCAGTGGGCGTTTCCGCCCCCGTGAGTCGGTGGCGCAAGGCATTGAGTCGGCGCCCGAGGCCTTTCTGGGATTGTTGAAGGGCCGCAATTTCGGCAAGCAGCTGGTCAAGCTGGTCTGATGGCCGGGCAGGGGGCCTTATGAATGCCACCCATCAGGTCTTCAACCAGGCAGAGCCTCTGGTTGACCTGAACCTGTTCGAAGGCCATCGGGGCATGCAGGATGCATTGCGGCTGCATGCCCCCACACTGGACACCGCCCCCCTGCACCGGCTGGGAGCGCTGGTCGGCAGTGCGGAGATGCAGGCCCATGCCCGATTGGCGAACGTGTTCACCCCTGAGCTGCGCACCCACAGCCGCCATGGGCACCGGATCGACCGGGTTGAATTCCACCCAAGTTACCACGCCCTGATGGGTGCGGCCACGGCGGCGGGCTTGCACGGCACGCCTTTTGCCGACGCCGAGCAGGCCAGTGGACATGCCCACCTGAAGCGGGCGGCTGGCTTCATGCTGTTCACGGAGCTGGAGCCTTCCACGCTGTGCCCGATTTCCATGACCTATGCCGCCACGCCGGCGTTGCGGGGGCAACCGGCGATCTACCGAGACTGGTCGCCGCAACTCACCAGCCGAGCCTACGATCCGGACCTGCGTCTCTGGAAAGACAAACCTGGCGTGACCATGGGCATGGGCATGACGGAAAAGCAGGGCGGCTCCGATGTGCGTGCCAACACCACACGCGCGGAGCCTGACGGCAGTGACGGCTGGGGAGCGCGATATCGGGTCACCGGGCACAAGTGGTTTTTCTCGGCCCCGATGTGCGATGCCTTCCTGATTCTGGCGCAGACGACCGCAGGCCTGTCGTGTCTGTTCCTGCCGCGCGTGTTGCCGGACGGTTCGCTGAACGCCCTGTGCATCCAGCGTCTGAAAGACAAGCTGGGCAACAAAGCCAACGCCAGTGCGGAGGTGGAATTTCAGGGGGCAACGGCCTGGCTGGTGGGCGAAGAAGGGCGGGGCGTGCCGCAAATCCTCGCCATGGGAACGATGACACGCCTGGACTGCGCCTTGGGCACCAGCGGGCTGATGCGGCAGGCCGTGTCGCTCGCTATCGACCATGCCCGTCAGCGCAGTGCCTTTGGCAAGAAGCTGATCGAGCAGCCGCTCATGAAGAATGTGCTTGCCGACCTGGCACTGGAGTCTGAAGCGGCGACGGCGCTGGCCCTGAGGCTGGCGCACAGTTTCGACCGGGCCTCGGTTGACGAGCACGAGCGCGTGATGCAGCGGCTGCTCACGCCGGTGGCCAAGTTCTGGATCTGCAAACGCGGCAGCCTTTTCGCACAGGAGGCGATGGAGTGCCTCGGGGGCAACGGTTACGTGGAGGAACAGGGCGAGGGCGTCATGGCCCGGATCTACCGCGAAATGCCGGTCAACAGCATCTGGGAAGGCGCCGGCAACATCATGGCCCTGGACCTGCTGCGGGCGTTGCGTCACGCTGATACGGCGGCTGCACTGGCTCAGGAACTGGCCCCTGCCCGTGGGATGCATGAGGCGCTGGACCGCTGGGTGGAGCGCCTGCCGCAACGGATGGAGGCCATGGCTCATGAGGGTGAGGCCCGTCGTCTGGCGGAGGCGGTCGCGCTGACGGTGCAGGCCACCTGGCTGGCGCAAAGTGCCCCGCCGGCCGTGTTCGGGGCGTTTTGCGATTCGCGGATCGCTGGCACGTGGGGGCACAGTTTGGGCTCGCTGGGCGCGGGCATCGATATGGATGGGATCATCGCGCGGGCCCGGCCGCGCTGAACAGGAGACATGGACATGATGCAGACTTTCAAGGGCAAGACCGCCGTGCTGACCGGTGCGGGCTCGGGGTTCGGGCTGGAGGTGGCGCGGATCGGCGCTGCGCGGGGGATGAACCTGGTGCTGGTGGATGTACAGGCCGATGCGCTGGAGCGTGCCCGCCAGGCTTTCGAGGCCGAGGGGGTGCTGGTGCTGGCCCGTCGGGTGGATGTGTCCAACGCCGAGGCCATGGAGGCGCTCGCGGTGGAGGTGCAGGAGCGTTTTGGGGCGCCACACTTCGTGTTCAACAACGCGGGGGTGGCGGCGGGGGGGCTGATCTGGGAAAACACCGTGGCCGACTGGAACTGGGTGCTCGGCGTCAACCTGTGGGGCGTGGTGCATGGGGTGCGTGTGTTCACCCCGTGCATGCTGGCTGCCGCCCAGTCAGACCCCTCTTACCGGGGCCACATTGTCAACACCGCCAGTATGGCGGGCCTGCTCACGCCGCCCAACATGGGCGTGTACAACGTGAGCAAGCATGCGGTGGTGGCCCTGACGGAAACGCTGTACCAGGACCTGGCGCTGGTGACCGATCAGGTGAGTGCCAGCGTGCTGTGCCCGTATTTTGTGCCGACCGGCATCAGCCAGAGCCAGCGCAACCGGCCGGGTGAACTGGCAGGCGGGCAGCCCACGCGCAGCCAGATGATCGGCCAGGCCATGAGCGACAAGGCGGTGGGCAGTGGCAAGGTCACGGCGGCCGAAGTGGCGGCGCGGGTGTTTGACGCCCTGGAGGCAGGGACGTTCTACATATACAGCCACCCCAAGGCGCTGGGCAATGTGCGCACGCGCATGGAGGCCATTGTTTCGGGCGTCAACCCGCCTGATCCGTTTGCCGAGCGGCCCGAGGTGGGCGAGCAGTTGCGCGCAGCGCTGCGCACTGCAGCATGAGGCCCGCCTGAGAGTTATCCGCCCCACCGGGTCGGGCGGGTTCGCGCGGCGTGGGCCTGGCTGGCGGTGCGCAGCGTATCGCGCGGGGATTCGCCGTAGCAGCTCTGGTAGGCGAGACTGAAACGGCCCTGATGGGTGAACCCCCACTTGAGCGCCACATCGGCGACGCGGGTGCCCGCGTCGGCGGCGAGGAGGTCCTGGCGCGCCCTTTGCATGCGGACCTGCCGCAAGAAACGCATGGGGCTGATGCCCCGGTAACGGTGGAAGCCCAGGAACAGGCTGCGCACGCTGACGCCGGCCAGTTGGGCCAGGGTTTCGGGGGTGAGTGGCTGGTCGCAGTGCGCGACCACGTGGTCCTCGATCAGGCGCACGCAGCGTGGCGCGACGGGCGGGCAGTGTGCCTGCAGGGCGTCGAGAACATCGTGCGGCTGGCTGGTGAACAGGTTCACCAGCAACTGGTATTCCAGTTGCACCGCCGATAGCGGCAAGGCCTGGGCTGTGTTCGGTCCTCCAGCGGCTTCGCCGAGGTGAATGAGTTGCTGCATCAGGTCCAGCAGCCGTGGCTGCCGATCCAGCAATACCTGGGGCTGGAAGGTGGGCAGCCGGCGCACCGGTTCACCGGTCCAGGCGCTGATGAAGCGCTCCACGGTTTCGGCATCGATGCGTAAGCACAGCTGCTCGTTGTCGGCCCCCCAATGCATGCGCAGATCGGGTGCAGGGGAAAGCAGGCTGGCACATCGAGCGTCGGAAGTGAAGAGGTGTTCACCGGATTCGATGCCGGCACGCCCTTGCATGGGGAGCTGCAGCAGGTAGAAGCGTTCCAGTGGGCCGGGGATGATGTCCACATCGGCCCCGTAACGCAGTCCCACCAGACCGAGCAGCCCGGTGTCGAGGTGCTCAAGCTCGATGGCCAGGTTCGCTCCTCCATGGGCCGGCTCCAGCCGATGCGGGCGGAAGACCCGGCCAACCAGTGCCTGTGCCACGTCGCGGTCGGTGCCTTGGAGCAGCGAGCGGCGGCGTGTGGCCCCATGCCAGCTCCGTTGCAGGTCGGCAATGGGCGCCAGCATGGGGTTGGTGTGCGAAGGCGACACAACAGCAGTCATGTCGACCAATCTAGCAAAGCCTGCCGAGGACGACCAGAGGGCTTCTGTTGAGACCTGAACGGTTTTTTGCACCAAGTGGATAAGCCCACGTGAATCGGATAGCGGTTCCCGAGGGGGGCGAGGAAGCTTGCGGTTACCTCAAACCACCCGAAGGAGACGATGCATGAGGGGATTGAACGGAAAAGTGGCCATCGTGACTGGCGGCGCCACGCTCATTGGCGCGGCCGTGGTCGATGTGCTGGAGCGTTATGGCGCACGTGTGGCGGTGCTCGACATCGACGAGGCCGGGGCACGCCGCGTGGCCGAGGCGTCGCCTGCGAACCGGCTGGCCATCGGTGTGGACCTGACCGACGACGCTGCGTTGCAGGCCGCCGTGGATGCGGTGGTCGCACGTTTCGGGGGGGTGGACATCCTCGTCAACCTGGCCTGCAGCTACCTGGACAACGGCCTGGCCTCGCCACGGCAGGAATGGCAGGCTGCGCTGGACGTGAATCTGGTGAGCGCAGTGATGGCGGCGCGGGCGGTCCACCCGCTCATGAAGGCGCGCGGTGGCGGTGCCATCGTGAACTTCACCAGCATTTCATCCAAGGTGGCGCAGACCGGCCGCTGGCTCTACCCGGTGTCGAAGGCGGCGCTGGTGCAACTGACGCGCAACATGGCGATGGACCTGGCGGCCGACGGTATCCGCGTGAACGCCGTCTCGCCGGGCTGGACCTGGTGTCGCTTGATGGACGAGCTGACCGGTGGTGACCGCGCCAAGACCGATCGCGTGGCGGCGCCGTTCCACTTGCTTGGCCGCGTGGGAGACCCGCAGGAGGTGGCCGAGGTGGTCGCCTTCCTGTGCTCTGCGCACGCCAGTTTCGTGACCGGTGCGGACTACGCGGTCGATGGCGGCTATTCGGCCATGGGGCCGGAGCAGAACGTGCCCGCGATTCCGAAGCTGATGGACTGAGTTTTTCACCCCCAACCACCACACAGAGGAGCATTTTCATGACACGACGCATTGCCATTGTGGGCGCTGGCCAGTCCGGCCTGCCCATGGCCCTGGGCCTGCAGGCCCGAGGCTACGACATCACTCTGCTGTCCAACCGCACCCCCGAGGACATGCGCCGCGGCAAGGTGCTGTCGAGCCAGTGCATGTTCGACGCGACGCTGCAGATCGAACGTGATCTGGGCCTGAACCAGTGGGAGAAGGAGTGCCCGCCGGTGGAAGGCATTGGCCTGGCCGTGCCCCACCCCGAGCAAAGAGGCGCCAAGGTGATCGACTGGGCGGCTCCGTTGGACAAGTATGCCCAGGCGGTGGATCAACGCATCAAGATGCCCGGCTGGATGGAGCTGTTCATGCAGCGCGGGGGGCGGCTGCGTTTCCAGGATGCGGGCATCGATGACCTGGAAACCCTGGCCGAAGAGAACGATCTGGTGCTGGTGACGGCCGGCAAGGGCGACATCGTCAAGCTCTTCGAGCGCGACGCCGACAAAAGCATGTTCGACAAGCCCCAGCGCGCGCTGGCGCTGACCTACGTGAGGGGGATGAAGCCGCGCACACCGTTCTCTCGGGTCTGCTTCAACCTGATTCCGGGCATCGGTGAATACTTCGTGTTTCCGGCGCTCACCACCACCGGCCCGTGCGAGATCATGGTATTCGAGGGCGTGCCGGGCGGCCCGATGGACTGCTGGCGCGACGTGAAAACCCCGCAGGAGCACCTGGCCAAGAGCCGCTGGATTCTGGACACCTTCCTGCCTTGGGAGGCAGAACGCTGCACCCACGTCGAACTGACCGATGACAACGGCATCCTGGCGGGTTCGTTTGCGCCCACCATCCGCAAGCCGATCGGGCGCCTGCCGTCGGGCCGCACGGTGCTCGGCCTGGGCGATGCCGTCTGTGTGAATGACCCGATCACCGGCCAGGGTTCGAACAACGCCACGCGCGCCTTCAAGGTGTATTACGACAGCATCCTCGCTCGTGGCGACGCCGCGTTCGACGACGCCTGGAAGCAGGCCACTTTCGACCAGTTCTGGTCCTACGCCAAGGACGTGGTGCGCTGGACCAATTCGCTGCTCACGCCACCGCCCCCCCACGTGCTGAAGCTGCTCGGGGCTGCGGGTGAGATCCCGTCTCTGGCGAGCCTGATTACCAACAACTTCAACGATCCGCCGCGCTATTTCCCCTGGTGGATGGACCCGGCCGAAGCCGATGCGCTGCTGTCACGCCACGCCGGGGCGGAGGCGGTGGCATGAATGCCGCTGTCAAGGAAGCGCCTTCCCCCGCGCCGCCGCCGGATGTGCGTGCCTTGCGAAACGCCCTCGGGGTCTACCCCACGGGCGTCACCATCGTCACCACACGTGGGGTGGACGGGCGTTCGGTCGGCCTCACGGTGAACTCGTTTGCCTCGTTGTCGCTGGAGCCGCCGCTGTTGCTGTGGAGTCTGTCGAACCGTTCGCCGAACTTGCGTGCCTTTCGCACCGCCAGCCATTTCGTGGTGAATGTGCTGGCGCAGGAGCAGGACGACCTGGCGATGCGCTTCGCCAATCCGGCGATCGTCGACAAGTTCGAGGGCGTGGCCTTGCGTGACGACGCCCTGGGCCGTTCGCACGAGGTCCCGTTGGTGGGGGGTGCGGCGGCCTGGTTCGTGTGTGCCTGCCGGGATGCGATCGAAACCGGGGACCACACGCTGTTCATCGGCCGGGTGGTGGCGCACGAAAGTGCCGCCGAACGACCGCCCCTGGTATTCCAGGGAGGTCGTTTCACGGCCCTGCGTTGAGGCCGAGCGGGCGGGGCTTCAGTGTGCCGCCCGCCAGGTTTGCGAAGGAGGGCAGCCGAACTGGCGCCGGTACTGCGCGGCGAAACGGCCCATGTGGGCGAAGCCGTATGACAGGGCCACATCGGTCACGCTCTGGCCCTGACCGCGTTTCAAGGCCTCGTGCACCGCCTGCAGACGCACCTGGCGCGCATAGTTCAGGGGCGTGGTTGCCTCGTGCCGCTTGAACATGGCTTCCAGCGTCCGGGGGCACACACAGGCTTCCCGCGCAATGTCTTCCAGCAGCAGCGCCTGGTCCAGGTGGGCGTGGATGTAGTCCTTGGCCCGCTGGAGTCGGCGCGTGTCGGCCCCGGCGGTGGGGGTACTGGTGCTGTCGGCGTCGTGCGGTTGAAGCAGCGCCGTGAAGGCCGACAGCAAAAATTCTTCCATGGAGGCCTTGGCGGCCCGGTGTCCGAGCCAGTGCTCGCCAAACTGGTCGAGGTTGCCGACCATGTCTTCCGCCGCCCGCCACCAAGCAGCCACCCGAGGATCGCGCCGCGAGGCCGACAGCGCGACGCTGGCCGGACGGCGTGCAGACCCGGCGGGCCACAGACGGCGGTGGATCACGTCCCGCGAGACCTGCAGCAGGATCATCGCGCAGTCACCGCTCCAGTGCATCAGTGTGGGCGCCTGCGGTTGCAGCACGCTCAGCACGCCAGGGTCAACGGCCACTTGCGCAACGCCGCTGCGCACGTCGGCGCGGCCCCGTAACGGCAGCTGCATGAGGTAGTGGTCGCCCCGGCGCCCGGGGTCGATCGTCACGTCGGTGCCGTAGCGCAGGGTGCGGACCGACACGTCGTGCAGGCGCACTTCATTGAGTTCCACCTCCAGCGCCTGCGGATTGCCACGCACTTCGAGCCGGTGCGGCGACAGCAGGTGGCCAATGCGCTTGCACGCATCGTCGGCGCTGTGAGAGCGCAGAACGGGAAAACCGTCGAGCGGCAGGCGGCGCTCCGACAGGGTGGAGGCTGACGGTGTCATGTGACGTGAGGGTCCGGTGATGATCCGGGAAGTGTGCCCCACGGGGAGTGGTCTGGACATCGGGTTTTCCTCCGGGTTTTCCCGCAAGGGCGGCTTGCCGTGTTTCGGGATTTGCAGGAATCGGATAGTTGGTGGGCAAGGCTGCGTTTTTCGGATAGACCCGTGAACAGGCCCCAACCGAACATGGCCGGCATGACATCTCCGAACCATGACGTGATATTGGTGGGCAGCGGCATCAACGGGCTGGTCTGCGCGGCCTTGCTGGCCCGTTCCGGGCGCCGGGTGCTGGTGCTGGAGCGCGACCGCGCATTGGGTGGCTGCATCCGCACCGAAGAACTGACGCTGCCCGGTTTCCGGCACGACACGCTCTCCAAGGCGCACCCCTTGTTTCTGGTGGGGCCGGCCTATGCGGCACTGGGCCAGGCACTGCACGAGGCCGGGCTCGAATACTGCAACAACGACACCCCGACCGGGGTGGTGATGACCGACGGAAGCCACCTGGTGCTGACGCGTTCCCGCGAGGAAAACCGGTGCCGTTTCGAGGCGTGCATGCCTGGGGCTGGGGCGGCCTATGCGCGCGCCATGGCGGACGTGGAAGGGCAAGCGGAACTCCTTTTCGCTCTGCTGGGCAGTGAGCTGTGGCGCTGGCCGACCGCCCGGCAGGTGGGCAAGGCGGCCTGGGGGCAGGGCCCGCATGCGCTGGCGGGTTTCTTCGGTGAAGCCCTGACGCCCGCCCGCCCCTGGTTGAACCAGGCCTTCGGATCGCGGCCCAACCTGCCGGCGGCGCTTCTGGCGCCCTGGGTGCTGCACACCGGCTTGGGGCCAGACGCGCCGCTCTCTGCGCTGATGGACAAGGTGGTGGCGTTCACGCTGGAGGCGGTGGGCATGCCGCTGGTGCGCGGCGGCAATGCCCGCACGGTGGAGGCTTTCGAGCGGCTCATCACCCAGGCCGGCGGCGAGTGCCGCACCGGCACGCACGTGGAGCAGGTGCTGGTGGAGCGTGGCCGCGCCGTGGGCGTTCGCCTGCAAGGCGGAGAGGAGCTTCGCGCTCGGGACGTGGTGTGCAGTGTGACCCCCAGCCAGCTATACACCCAGTTGCTGAACCCGGCCCAGCTGCCGCCTGAGGTGGTGACCCAGGCAAGCACCTTCCGCCACGGCAAGGGCAACATGCAGATCCACTTGGCATTGTCTGAGGCGCCCCGCTGGCACGACCCGGCGCTGGAGGGGGTGACTTATGTGCACCTGACCGACGGCCCGGACGCCGTGTCCAAGGCCGTCAACGAGGCCGAGCGCGGATGGCTGCCGGCTGTGCCCACGGTGTGCGTGGCCCAGCCCACCGCACTGGACCCGAGCCGTGCGCCTGAAGGCCGGCACATCCTGTGGATTCAGTTGCCCGAGTGCCCGAGCCGGATTCTGGGCGACGCGGCCGGGGAACTGCCGGTGCCTCCCGATGGTCGCTGGACCGAAACGGTGCGCGAACGCTACGCCGACCGCGCCCTGGCCCTGGTGGCGAAGCACATCCGCAACCTGCCCACGGCCACGCTGGCGCGCAAGGTGCTGTCGCCCGTCGATCTGGAAGCCCTCAACATCAACCTGGTCGGTGGCGACCCCTATGGGGGCGACTGCAGCCTGGACCAGTCGTTCCTGTGGCGCCCGTTGCGCGCCACGCGCAACCACGAAACGCCTGTCCCGCATCTGTGGCACATCGGTGCCTCCACCCACCCCGGCCCTGGCCTGGGTGGTGGGTCGGGCTTTCACGTCGCGCAGCGCCTGGGCGCGGTCTGACTTTCTGTTTTCTTCCACACCCCTACACAAGGAGACTTCCCATGAGCCATACCCTCGCCGATTTCGCTGCCGACATCGCCACAGGCCGATTGAAGGTCGTGGACCTCACGCAGACCCTGTCCGAGGACTTTCCCGCCCTGGTGCTGCCGCCTCAGTTTGCGCAGGTCTGGGCCTTCAAGCAGGAGCGCATCAGCCAGTACGACGAGAAAGGCCCCGGCTGGTACTGGAACAACTTTTCCTGCGGTGAACACACCGGCACCCACTTCGACGCGCCGGTGCACTGGATCACGGGCAAGGACCATCCAAACAACACCGTGGACACCATTGACGTGCGTCAGTTCATCGGGCCGGCCTGCGTGGTGGACGCCAGTGCCGAGGTGGCCGTCAACCCCGACTGGGTGCTGACGCCCGAGTTCCTGGACGCCTGGGAAGCGCGCCATGGCCGCGTGCCTGCCGGGGCCTGGGTGCTGTTCCGCACCGACTGGAGTCACCGCGTGGGCGATCCGGCTGCCTTCGTCAACCTGCGGGAAGACGGTGCCCATACCCCCGGCCCCAGCCAGGCGGCGGTGGAGTGGATGATCCGGCGCGACGTGCGGGGCTTCGGGGTTGAAACCATCAACACCGATGCCGGTCAGTCCTATGGCTGGCCAGTCGCCTACCCCTGCCACACGCTGATGCACGGCGCCAACAAGTACGGCCTTCAGTGCCTGACCCACCTGGACCAGCTGCCACCGACCGGAGCGGTCATCATCAGCGCCCCGCTGAAAATCCAGGGCGGCTCTGGAAGCCCCTTGCGCGTGCTCGCCGTGGTGCCGGCCTGACACTTCCCCGCTGTATTCAGGGGTCTGGATGGGTGCATCAAGGGTAATCCCTGAGCTCGCCTATAAACTTTAGGTTTAAACTATTTACAAATCAATGGTGCATTCGTCCATCAACCCATCGAAGGAGTCCTCATGAAAATCGTCTGTATCGGCGGCGGCCCGGCCGGCCTGTACCTGGGTCTGTTGATGAAGAAGCTGGACGCCGGACACGACGTGACCGTGGTCGAACGCAACCGGCCCTACGACACCTTCGGCTGGGGGGTGGTGTTTTCGGACGCGACCATGGACAACATGCGCCAGTGGGACCGCGAGACCGCCGACGAGATCCAGGAGGCCTTCAACCACTGGGACGACATCGAGCTGCTGTTCAAGGGCCGCACCATCCGCTCCGGCGGGCACGGTTTCGTGGGCATCGGTCGCAAGAAGCTGCTGAACATCCTGCAGGCCCGCTGCGAGCAGTTGGGCGTGAAGCTGGTGTTCGAGACCGATGTCAACTCCGACCTGGACTACCCCGACGCCGACCTGATCATCGCCAGCGACGGCATCAACTCCCGCATCCGCACCCAGTACGAAGATGTGTTCAAGCCCGACATCGTCACGCGGCCGAACCGCTACATCTGGCTGGGCACGAACCGTCTGTACGACGCCTTCACCTTCGACTTTCAGAAGACCGAGCATGGCTGGTTCCAGGCCCACATCTACAAGTTCGACGAGAACACCACCACGTTCATCGTGGAGTGTCCGGAACATGTGTGGCTCGCGCACGGGCTGGACAAGGCCGACCAGGAGCAGTCGATTGCCTTCTGTGAAAACCTGTTCAAGGACACCCTGCAAGGCCACAAGCTGATGACCAACGCCCGCCACCTGCGCGGTTCGGCCTGGCTCAACTTCCAGCGCGTGGTGTGCGAGCAGTGGTGGCTCAGGAACGCCAACGGCAGCCATGTGGTGCTGATGGGCGACGCGGTGCACACCGCGCACTTCGCCATCGGCTCGGGCACCAAGCTGGCCATCGAGGACGCGATCGAACTCACCCGCCAGTTCCAGTTGCTGGGCGACAGCCCCGAGAAGCTGCCCGAGGTGCTGGCCACCTACCAGGAACTGCGCCGCGTGGAG
>JAUVXK010000100.1 GCA_030603635.1 Burkholderiales bacterium
CCCGAAGCCCAGGCAATGGAAGTGAAGGACGGCGAGCGCACCCCCGGCAAGGTGGCGATATTCTCCACGTGCTATGTGAACTACAACGAACCCGGCATCGGCCACGACCTGTTGAAGATCCTGGATCACAACGCCATTCCCTACGTGCTGGTGGAGAAGGAAAAGTGCTGTGGCATGCCCAAGCTGGAGCTGGGCGACCTGGACGCGGTGGCCGCCAGCAAGGAGGCCAACATCCCGGTGCTGGCGAAATACGCCAAGGACGGTTTCGCCATCCTGAGCGCGGTGCCCAGTTGTACGCTGATGTTCAAGCAGGAAATCCCGCTGATGTTCCCCGACTGCACCGACACGCAACTGGTGAAGGAGGCCATGTGGGACCCCTTTGAGTACCTCGTCGCCCGCAAGCGGGACGGCCTGCTCAACACCGAGTTTCCCCAGAAGCTGGGCAACGTGAGCTACCAGGTGCCTTGCCACAGCCGAGTGCAGAACATCGGCAAGAAGACGGAGGAGCTGCTGAAGCTGGTGCCCGACACCACGGTGCAGACCATCGAGCGTTGTTCCGGCCACGCCGGTACCTATGGTGTGAAAAAGGGCAGCCACGAGATGGCGATGAAGATCGGCAAGCCGGTGTTCAAGTCCATGTCCGCCATGAAGGACGGTGCCAAGCCCGACTACATCAGTTCCGACTGCCCGCTGGGCGGCCACCACATTGCCCAGGGGTTTGATGTCAACCAGCTGGGTGAGTCCACACTGGCGCACCCCTTGACGTTGATTCGCACCGCCTACGGTCTGAAATGAAGGGAAACCACGCCATGCAACTGACCGGAAAGATCACCCCCGACAGCCTGATGACGCTGGAGGCCTACGCCAAGTGGCGCAAGGTCCACAAGCCCGACATCGTGGCGCACCGCAAGCTGCGCACCGTGCGCCTGGGCGAGCACATCAGCGTGCAGTTCGAAAGCGAGCTCAGCATGCGCTACCAGATCCAGGAGATGCTGCGCATCGAAAAAATCTTCGAGGAAGAGGGCATTCAGGACGAGATCGATGCCTATGCCCCGCTGGTGCCCGATGGCAGCAACTGGAAGGCCACCATGATGCTCGAATACCCCGATATCCATGAGCGCCGGCGGGAACTGGCCAAGCTGATCGGGGTGGAAGACCGGATGTTCGTGGAGGTCGAAGGGCACGATCGCGTATATGCGATTGCCGACGAGGACCTGGACCGGGAAACGGAAGAGAAGACCTCGGCGGTGCATTTCATGCGTTTTGAACTCACTCCCGCCATGTGTGCGGCGGTGAAGGCGGGCGCGGCCGTCAAGCTCGGGTGTGACCACACACACTACCCCTCGCATGTGCAGATCTCACCGGAAACGCTGGCCAGCCTGGCCGGCGATCTGAAATAGCGCGGTCAGCCCACCTGCCAGCGTTGCCAGGTGTTCCACTCAGCCTCGGTCGGCGCTTCCAGATGCAGGGGGGCGCCGGTGATGGGGTGCGTCAGGCTCAGCGCGCTGGCGTGCAGCCACAGCCGCTGTTGCCCCAGCAGCGGCGCGAGGGCGCGGTTGAGCGGGCCTTTGCCATGGGTGGCGTCGCCAATGATGGGGTGGGCGATGTGTTTCATGTGCCACCGCAGCTGATGGCGCCGGCCTGTGAGGGGCTGCAGCGCCACCAGCGCCGTGCGCGTGCCGCTGAAGGGGCCGTGTGGCACGGGCAGCTCGTAACAGGCCAGTCGGCGGTAGCGGGTGAGGGCTGGCTGAACCGCCTGCCGCGTGGCCCGGGCGTCGTCGTCGAGCCGGCGCAACGGGTGGTCGATCTCGCCCTGTTCGGGCGGCCAGCCCCGCACGATGGCGTGGTAGGTCTTTCGCAGGCCCTCGCCCGCTTCGAAGGCTTGGCCCAGTTGGCGGGCCACCTCAGCGCTCAGCGCGAAGAGCAGTACGCCGCTGGTGCCCTTGTCCAGTCGGTGCACCGGCCAGACCGGTTGGCCGATCTGGTCACGCAGCATCTGCAGCACGAAACGGGTTTCCATGGCGTCGATGCCGCTGCGGTGCGTGAGGACGCCCGCAGGCTTGTCCACGCTTGCAAGATAATCGTCCTGATAGAGGATATTGAGCATGTTGTTTCTATTGTCTCCGGCCAAGGCGCTCGACTACGAGACGCCCCCTCATGTGGATCTGCACACCCAGCCGCTGTTCGTGCGGCAGGCGGCGGAACTCATTGCCGTGCTGCGCGAAAAAACGCCACAGGAGATCGCGTCGCTGATGGACCTGAGCGACCCGCTTGCCGGCCTGAACGTGGCACGCTACCAGGCGTGGCAGCCCACCTTCACCAGGGCCAACGCCAAGCCGGCGGTGCTGGCCTTCAATGGCGATGTCTATGAGGGGCTGGATGCCCGCAGCCTCGACGAGGCGCAGCTCGCCTGGCTGCAGGACCACCTGTGCATCCTGAGCGGCCTGTACGGGGTGCTGCGACCGCTCGATCTCATGCAGCCTTACCGGTTGGAGATGGGCACGCGACTCGCCACGGTCAAGGGCAAGAACCTCTATCAGTTCTGGGGCGCACAGATCGCCGACTACCTGAACCAGCGTGCCGCCGCCGAGCGGGTGCCGGTGGTCGTCAACCTCGCCAGCGAGGAGTATTTCAAATCGGTTGACCTCAAGGTGCTCAAGCCACGGGTGGTGACCTGTGTGTTCGAGGAACTCAAGGGGGGACAGTACAAGGTCATCAGTTTCATGGCCAAACGGGCCCGGGGGCTGATGATGCGCCACGCCGTGCAGCAGAAGGTGTCGACGGTGGATGACCTCAAGGGTTTCGACCTGGAAGGGTATGCCTTCGTGCCCGCGGCTTCCGGGCCCGATCGACTGGTGTTTCGACGTGATGCACGGCCTTGATCGACACATGAGGGAGGAGGGCAACATGACCCAGGCAGTGACGCCAGAATTGCGTCAATGGATCATCGAACAAGCCACTGCAGGGTTCACCCCCGATGTGGTGCTGAAGGCGATGGTCGACGTGGGATGGGAAGCATCGGTGGCTGCTGCAGCCCTGGAGCAGACGATGGAGTCTTACGTCGCCGGCTTGGCCACGACACCGCTGCCCCGACCAGATCTGACCGGGTCGCCAAGGACGATCGACGTCGGTGACCGGCTGGTGGAAGTGGTCGTGTCGATGCGACAGCCGGAGCTGGTCGTGTTCGGCAATCTGCTGTCGGAGCAGGAGTGCCAGGCCTTGATCGAGGCGGCGCGTCCGCGCATGTCGCGTTCCCTGACCGTTCAGACCACCACCGGTGGTGAGGAACTGAACCCGGACCGCACCAGCAATGGCATGTTCTTCCGGCGTGGGGAAAGCGAGGTTGTGGCCCGGGTGGAGGCCCGCATCGCCCGTCTCCTGCAGTGGCCTGTGGAAAACGGCGAGGGCCTGCAGATTCTTCACTACCGGCCGGGAGCCGAATACAAGCCGCACTATGACTATTTTGACCCGAAGGAGCCTGGTACGGCCAACATCGTGCGACGCGGCGGACAGCGCGTGGGTACGGTCGTCATGTACCTCAGCGAGCCCTTGTGCGGGGGCGGCACCACGTTCCCCGACGTAGGGCTGGAGATCGCGCCCAAGCGCGGTCATGCGGTGTTCTTCGCCTACGACCGCCCGCATCCGGCCACGCGCACGCTGCATGGTGGAGCGCCCGTGATCGAGGGCGAGAAGTGGGTGGCCACCAAGTGGCTGCGCGAGCGGGAGTTCACATGACGGCGCTGGTCTCCAGTCCACTGGGCAAGGCCTCGGCGTATGTCGATCGCTACGATCCTTCCCTGCTGTTCCCGATTCCTCGCCAACCCAAGCGGGAGGAAATCGGCATAACGGGAGCGCCACCTTTTGTGGGAGCAGACCTCTGGACCGCCTACGAGCTGAGCTGGCTGAATCTGCGCGGCAAGCCGCAGGTGGCGCTGGCGCACATCACCGTGCCCTGCGAGACGCCCCAAATCATCGAGAGCAAATCGTTCAAGCTGTACCTCAACAGCTTCAACCAGACTGTTTTCGACTCCATCGAAACGGTGCAGCAGCGCTTGCGCGAGGACTTGAGCGAAGCGGTCTGGCGAGGCCACCCTGCGGCTAGCAGCGTGGGTGTTCGCCTGGTGGGGCCGCAGGCTTTCGGCTCTGAGTCGTTCCGGCCGCTGGAGGGGTTGAGCCTTGATCGGCTGGATGTCGAGTGCACGGACTACACGCCGGCCCCATGGCACTTGAGTGCCGATCCCACGCAGTCGCAGGTGGAAGAGGTACTGGTAAGTGATCTGCTCAAGAGCAACTGCCTGGTGACCGGTCAACCGGACTGGGGCAGCGTGCGCATCGCCTATACCGGTGCGCCCATTGACCAGGCCGGGTTGCTGCGCTATCTGGTGAGCTTTCGCCGGCACCACGAATTCCATGAGCAGTGCGTCGAGCGGGTGTTCATGGACATCTGGACCCGCTGCCGTCCGACGCGTCTGAGCGTGTACGCACGGTACACCCGCCGTGGCGGGTTGGACATCAATCCCTGGCGCACCAGTCATCCGCAGCAGCCGCCGGTCAACCAGCGCACAGCCCGGCAATAAGTGGCGGCTTGCTTCAGGGCAGCCGGAACACCTGGACGGCCCGTTGCAGGCTGAGTGTGCCCTGGTTCAGGCGCTGGGCAGCAGAGGTGGATTCTTCGACCAGTGTGGCGTTTTGCTGCGTCACGGAGTCGAGTTGGGTGACGGCCTCATTGACTTGTGCAATACCGAGAGACTGCTCCTGCGTAGCGTGGGTGATCTGGAGCACCAGCTCCGACATGCGCTGCACCTCCTGCACCACCCGGTCGATGGTTTCGGCCGCATGGTGCATTTTCCCGGCCCCCTGGTTGACCTGCTCGACGGAGTGACCGATCAGTTCGCGGATTTCGCGGGCAGCATTGGCGCTGCGCTGGGCCAGTGCCCGCACCTCGGACGCCACCACGGCGAAGCCGCGACCTTGTTCGCCGGCCCGGGCCGCTTCCACGGCGGCGTTGAGTGCCAGGATGTTGGTCTGGAAAGCGATGCTTTCGATGACGGCGATGATGTCGCTCATCTTGTGTGACGATTGCTCAATCGCGTCCATGGACTGGCGCACGGCGCGGATCGCTGCCTGCCCTTCGTTGGCCGTTTGCGTGCTGTGGCGGGTCTGTTGAGCCACTTCCTGGGCGGTGTCGGCGGTCTGCTTCACCGTGCTGGAGAGCTCTTCCATGGAGGCGGCGGTTTCCTCCAGGCTGCCGGCCTGGGATTCCGTGCGCGTCGACAGGTTCTGACTGCCGGCGGCGATTTCCTCAGCCGAACGGCTGAACCCGGCGATTTCGGTGCGAACGTCGCCGATCACCGCGCGCAGGTTCACCTGCACCTGCACCAGCTTGCGGATCAGGGAGCCCATGGGCTCGGGAAAGTGGTCGTTGGCACGGGAGGTCAGGTTGCAGCTCGCCAGGTCGCGGGCGAAACGATCGGCTTCTTCCAGCGCGTGGTGGAAACCCTGGCGGAACCAGGCGTACACGGCCAGCGCACCGACCGTCAGCAGCCCAGCCTGCAGCGCCAGAGCGCTGGTGTCGCCCAGCAGTTCGGGGCGCCACCAGCGCAGTGCCGCCGGCAGCGTGCCCAGCACGATCAAGCCGATGAGGGCGCCGGCCAGCCGCTCACCCAGGGAGAGGTGGCGGTGAGAGTCCAGCCAGCCGCGCCAGCCAACCCGCAGCACTCGACCTTCCTTGAGCGTGACGGTGGGGCGGCCGGTCTCGCGTTCATGGGCCACCTGGGCGTAGAGGGTTTCGGCCGCGCGGATCTGATCACGCGTGGGCTTGACGCGGACCGAAAGGTAGCCGACCGGCTTGCCGTTTTGCAGGATCGGGGTCACGTTGGCCACGACCCAGTAGTGGTCGCCGTTCTTGCGGCGGTTCTTCACCAGGCCGGTCCAGGGACGCCCGCGACCAATGGTGGACCACAGGTCCTTGAAGCCCTCGGCGGGCATGTCGGGGTGGCGGATGAGGTTGTGGTTCTGCCCGATCAGTTCGTCGTGCGTGTACCCGCTGACATTGATGAAGGCCTGGTTGCAGTGGGTGATGTACCCCTTGGTGTCGGTGGTGGACACCAACATCTCGGTGCCGGGGTAATCGTACTCCTGCTGCGTTACGGGCAGGTTCATTCTCATCGGTGTCTCCTGTGCCTGGTCAGGTCGGCCAAGCGTTTCGGGTGACTGCGGATTCTACGCAATGGCCATGCAGCGCCCGGGCGGGCTCAGGCTCAGAACAGGGTCGCCTGCGGCGAAGGTGGGTTGCGGGGGTCGACGTCGGACGTGGAGTTCGCGTCTGCAGGACGAATCAGTGCATCGGCCCGCACGCCCAGCAGGCGCAGTGGCCGGTTCAGGGGGGCGCGTTTCAGGGCCAGGCCGGCACCCTGGCGCAGCGCGGCGGCATCGTCGGACGGAGCGGCCAGACGCTGGTGGCGCGTCACAGTCTGGAAGTCGTCGTACTTGAGCTTGACCGCCACACCGCCCGCCCGGTAGCCCTTGCGTTGCAGATCGGCCGCCACCTGCTCGCACAGCCGTGTGAACACGGCGCCCAGCGCCTCGCGATCGCGTCGGGGGTGGAGGTTGCGTTCAAAGGTGGTTTCCCGGCTCATGCTCACGGGCTCGCTGTGGGTCTGAACCGGGCGGTCGTCCCGGCCCCAGGCGGCCTCGTGCAGCCACAGCCCCTGGGTGGGGCCGAAGTGCTCCAACAAGGTGTCGAGTGGCTGCGCCGCCAGTTCACCGATCGTGTGGATGCCCAGCGCTTCGAGTTTCTGATCGGTTTTGGGGCCTATGCCGTTGATCTTGCGGCACGGCAGGGGCCAGATCAGGGTTTGCAGGTCGTGTTCATGAACGATCGCAATCCCGTTGGGCTTGTGGAATTCGCTGGCCATCTTGGCCAGCAGCTTGTTGGGCGCCACGCCAATGGAGCAGGTCAGGCCGGTGGCCTCGAATATGCCTTTCTGTATCAGCCTGGCCAGGACGCGCCCTCCTTCACGCTGGCCTCCTGGAACGTCGGTGAAGTCGATGTATACCTCATCGACACCCCGGTCCTCCATGACCGGGGCGATGTCGGTGATCACGGCCTTGAACGCGCGCGAACAGCGGCGGTAGGCATCGAAGTCGACCGGCAGCAGGATGGCGTCCGGGCAAAGCTGGGCGGCCTTCATCAGCCCCATGGCCGATCCCACACCAAACTGCCGTGCCGCATAGGTGGCGGTGGTGATGACGCCACGCCCGGCGTAGTCGCGCAGTCGCGGGAAGGCCTCTGGCGGGATATCGGCTTCGGGGACTTCGGCGTAGGCCTGGCGCAGGGCATGGTCGGCGTTGCGCCGGCCGCCACCGATCACCAGGGGCAGTCCTTTCAGTTGCGGGTAGCGCAGCAGTTCCACCGACGCGTAGAAGGCGTCCATGTCAAGGTGGGCGATGCGTCTCATGGGGCGAAGGCGGGGGTGCTGAAACGTTGAGCAGCGGCCGCCAGACCAGTGCCGGCGCGGCCTGTAGCGATTGTCCACGGGTTTGTCCACAGCTTCGGCCACAGCCGGTGTGGACAAGCCGGGTATGCTTTGGGTCGGTCAGATGACCGCAGGAACAATCACGATGGACACCTCCGACAACAAGGATTTCGACCAGGGCCTCGCCATGCGCAAGCGCGTCATGGGGGACGATTTTGTGGCCCGCGCCTTCAGCGGGCTCACCGATTTCACCGCGCCGCTGCAGCACTACATCACCCGCAACGCCTGGGGCGACGTGTGGCAGCGTCCGGGGCTGGACCTGAAAACACGCAGCCTCGTCACCGTGGCCATGCTGACCGCCTTGGGCAAGCAGCACGAACTCAAGGGGCATGTGCGTGGCGCCCTGAACAACGGCGCCACGGCGCAGGAGATCCAGGAGGTGCTGCTGCACGCCAGCATCTACTGCGGGCTGCCCACGGCGGTGGAGGCGTTCCGCTCGGCCGCCGAGGTCGTGGACGGTCCGAAGGGCTGACAGACCTCAGGGTCCGGGGGGTGGCGGAGGTGCGCCCTCGGGAGGAGGCGCGGTGCGGATATCGTCGAACTGTCGGCGCAGCCGTTCCAGCCCCTGCCGGAATGCTTCGGCATCGCCATGCTCGAAGAAGGCGGGATAGCGGTCGTGTGCGCCGTAGAGCCGCCGCGCGTGTTTGATGGGGCACCAGTATTGCTCGGTGCGGGCGGCGATCTCACGGGCGTAGGCGATGACCCCGTTGCCGTAGGAGCAATAGAAGCAGTTGAACTTTTCGACGGCGTTCAGGTAGGGCAGATCGGTGCGGTCAAACACCAGATAGTCGGCCCGCCGCACCTTGGGGATGCGGTATACCGGGAAGCACACCGCCTGGTAGACCGTGACGAAGAGGTCCAGCAGTGCAAACACCGGCCAGCCGGCATAAATCACGGGCGCGGTGAGCACCACCGAGAGCCGCGTTCCACGCAGGTAGCGCCACAGGCTCACCCGCTGTTGTCGCTGCAGTTCCACGAAGCGGCCGGCGAGGGCCTGGCGTTGCTGTTCGAACTCGGCCCGCAGTCGGGCGTATTCCTGTTCCACCTGGTCCTGCAGGGACTGGATGCGCGCCAGGAGTTCTTCGATCGAGGGGGGCATGGGGTCTCCGTTGATGGGGTCAGCCGGTCAGCAGCCGCTGCACCAGATCGACCGAACTGCTGGCCTGGTACTTGCGCATCAGGCGCGCCCTGTAGATTTCCACCGTGCGCGGGCTGATGCCCAGGGATTTGCCGATTTCCTTGGCCGTCAGACCTTTCATCACCAATGCGGCGACTTCGCGCTCGCGCGCGGTGAGTTCGGCCTTGACCGGGCGGCGGGACGACAGGTCCTCGAAGCTCCAGATGCCGGCGGCGTGCGGGTCGGAGCGGTCCAGTGCCCGGCCAGTGACGTGGCACCAGAATGTCTGTCCGGCAAAACGGCCTCCGGCACGCTTCATCACCCGCTCGTCGGAATAGTGGCCCCGGGCATTGAGGATGGGGGCGATGCGTTCGCCGATGCGTTCGAATTCGTCGGCGCTGGGGTAGAGCAGCTGAAAGCTTTGGCCGATGAGCTCTTCGCGCGTGACGCCGAACATCTCGCAGAC
>JAUVXK010000068.1 GCA_030603635.1 Burkholderiales bacterium
CGGGTCTTCAGTCACACCCGTTGCGCGAGCGCCACCGCTTGGCCGATGTAACTGGCCGGGGTCATGGCCAGCAGGCGGTCCTTGTCGGCCTGCGGAATGTCCAGCGACACGATCAGCCCGTGCAGGGCCTCTTTCGTCACGCTCTTGCCACGCGTCACTTCCTTGAGCTTTTCGTAGGCACCCGGCACGCCGTAGCGGCGCATCACGGTCTGGATGGGCTCCGCCAGCACTTCCCAGGCGGCGTCCAGGTCGGCCGCCAGCGCTTCCTCGTTCAGCTCCAGCTTGTTCAGGCCGGTCATGAGCGACTGGTGCGCCAGCACCGCGTAGCCCAGCGCCACGCCGATGTTGCGCAGCACGGTGGAATCGGTCAGGTCGCGCTGCCAGCGGCTGATGGGGAGCTTTTCGCTCAGGTGCTTCAGCAGCGCGTTGGCCAGACCCAGGTTGCCTTCGGCGTTCTCGAAGTCGATCGGGTTGACCTTGTGCGGCATGGTGCTGGAGCCGATTTCGCCGGCTTTCAGCTTCTGCTTGAAGTAGCCCAGGCTCACATAGCCCCAGATGTCGCGCGCCAGGTCGATCAGGATGGTGTTGCTGCGCGCCACGGCGTCGAACAGCTCGGCCATGTAGTCGTGCGGCTCGATCTGGATGCTGTAGGGCTGGAAGGTCAGGCCCAGACCGATCTTGGCGTCGGCGGGCGTGGTGGCGGTGGCCTCGGGCGTTTCCACCACAGTACGGCTGAAGGCTTCCCAGTCAAATTCGGGCCAGGCGCTCAGGTGGGCGTTGTAGTTGCCCACGGCGCCGTTCATCTTGCCCATCAGCTTCACGCGGGCGATGGCTTCACGCACACCCGCCAGGCGCACCGCCACGTTGCCCAGTTCCTTGCCCACGGTGGTGGGGCTGGCGGTCTGGCCGTGGGTACGGCTCAGCATGGGCACGGCGGCGTAGGCATGGGCCATCTGGCGCAGCTTCTCGATGATGCCGTCCAGCCCCGGCAGCAACACCTGGTCGCGCCCGGCCTTGATCTGCAGCGCGTGGCTGGTGTTGTTGATGTCCTCGCTCGTACAGGCGAAGTGCACGAACTCGCCGGCCTTTTGCAGCTCCGGCCAGCCGTCGAACGCCCCTTTCACGCCCATGGCCGGGTTGCCGCGGATCCAGTACTCCACCGCCTTCACGTCGTGGTTGGTGGTCTTTTCGATGGCCTTGATGGCCTCGGCGTCTGCCGGGGTGAAGTTCGCCACGATGGCCCGCAAATGGGCGCGCGCCGCCTGGGACAGCGGCGGGAACTCGGCAAAACCGGCGTCGCTCAGGTGCTCGAACCAGGCCAGTTCGACCTGCACGCGGCGGTGCATGTAGCCATACTCACTCATGAAGGGACGCAGGGCGGCGAGCTTGCCCACATAGCGGCCGTCCAGCGGCGACAAGGCGGTGACCGGTGAGAATTCGACGGGGAAGGATGCTTGCATGATGGGCAGGATTGTAGAAGCCCCGCCCCCTGACCGGCCATGTGGCCACTGGCGGTAGGCACGCGCCAGGGCGGATCGCTAAAATGGCCAGCCCAAGGACTACCGTGAACACTCCATGAAACTCATCGGCGCCCACACCAGCCCCTACGTGCGCAAAGTGCGCATCGTCATGGCAGAGAAGAAGCTGGAGTTTCAGTTCGTCGAAGAAAACGTCTGGTCGTCCGTCACCGCCATCAGCGATGCCAACCCCTTGGGCAAGGTCCCGTGCCTCGTCATGGAAGGCGGCGAAGCCATTTTCGACTCGCGCGTGATCGTGGAATACCTCGACACGCTGTCGCCGGTGGGCAAGCTGATCCCGCCGAGCGGGCGTGAACGCGTGGAGGTCAAGACCTGGGAGGCGCTGGCCGACGGCATCCTCGACGCCGCCGTGCTTGCCCGGCTTGAAGCCACCTGGGACCAGCGCACCCCCGAGCAGCGCAGCCAGGCCTGGATCGACCGCCAACGCGGCAAGATCCAGCACGGCCTGCGTGCGATGAGCCAGGGCCTGGCCGACAAGCCCTTCTGCCACGGCATCCATTTCACGCTGGCCGACGTGGCTGCGGGATGCGCGCTCGGCTATCTGGATTTCCGCTTCCCCGACATCGACTGGCGCAGCCCTCATCCCAATCTGGCGAGGCTGTACGACAAGCTCTCGCAGCGTCCGAGCTTTGCCGACAGCCTGCCGCCCGCCTGAGCGGGCCGGAATAAAAAAAGCTGCGAAGCACTCCGGGATAAAGGAGGAGGGAGGGAGGAGGAGAATCATCCCGGAGGGGGCTCGGGCAAGACGCCCTTGGCTTCGCAGCTGCAGCAACTCCCGTGCGCGGCCCTGGGGCTGCGTCACTGTCGTTTGGTGTCTTCGGCAGAGGGCAAAGTTCCCCCACGACGGCGACATGCATCCACTTGATTTGCAACAAGATGTGTAGGGTCTGTGCGGGGTAGGATAGATGTCATGAGCGCCCCGTCCCGCCCCCCCGAGAGCCCGTTCACCGTGGATGTCCCGCATGCCAGCGCCGCCGAGGACGTGCTGCGTGCCCTTACCTCAGAAGCAGGCGGACTGCGCAGCGACGAAGCCGTCGCGCGACTGCAGCGCGTGGGCCCGAACCGGCTTCCAGCCCCGCCCAAGGACGGGCTACTCAGGCGCTTTTTCAGGCATTTTCACGACATCCTCATCTACATCCTGATCGTCGCGGCGGGCATCACCGCCCTGCTCGGCCACTGGATCGACACGGGCGTCATCCTGGGCGTGGTGGTCATCAACGCCATCATCGGCTTCATCCAGGAAGGCAAGGCCGAGGAGGCGCTGGAAGGCATCCGAAAGATGCTGTCGCTGCACGCTCAGGTGCGCCGCGACGGGCAGTGGAGCGAGATCGACGCCGACGCCCTGGTACCTGGCGACATCGTGCGCCTGCGTTCGGGTGATCGGGTGCCGGCCGATCTGCGCCTCATCGAGGCCACCAACCTGCGCATCGAGGAGTCGGCCCTGACCGGCGAGTCGGTCCCGGCGGACAAGTCCCCCGAGGCCGTCGCGGCCGATGCCGGTGTGGGTGACCGGTTCGGGATGGCCTACTCCGGCACGATGGTGGCCACTGGCCGCGGCGTCGGCGTGGTCACCGCAACCGGCGCGCAGACCGAACTGGGCCGCATCAACCGGATGATCGCCGAGGTCCAGACCTTGCAGACACCGCTGACCCGGCAGATGGCCCAGTTCAGCAAGGTGCTGTCGGTGGTGATCGTGGGCCTGGCCATACTCATGCTGGCGGTGGGCCTGGGGCTGCACGACTTCCCGCTGGGCGAGGTGTTCCTGGCCGCCATCGGCTTTGCCGTCGCGGCCATTCCCGAGGGGCTGCCCGCCATCCTCACCATCACGCTCGCGCTGGGCGTGCAGCGCATGGCCCGGCGCAACGCCATCACCCGCAAGCTCACCGCCGTCGAAACGCTGGGTTCAGTGACCGTGATCTGCTCCGACAAGACGGGCACCCTCACCCGCAACGAGATGACGGTGCGCCACGTGGTCACTCGGGGCGGCTTCTACGATGTGAGCGGTACCGGCTACCAGCCCGAGGGCGACATCACCCTCCATGGCGAACTGGTCAGCCTGCAGGAACACCTGCACCTGCACGCCCTCATCGAGGTGGTGGCGGTCGCGAACGACACGCACGTCGCGGAAGAGGATGGCCAGTGGAAAGTCACCGGCGAGCCCACCGAGGGCGCCCTGCGCACGCTGGCCCACAAGGCCGGCTTCCAGGCCGATGCCCACGAACGCCACGCCAGCATCCCGTTCGAGTCGGCCAACAAGTTCATGGCCACGCTCAACACCACGCCTGCGGGGCAGCGCCGCATCCTGCTCAAGGGTGCCCCCGATCGGCTGCTCGACCGCTGCACCCATGAACTGGGCGCCCACGGCGACACCGAGCCACTGAACCGGGCCTATTGGGAAACCCAGATCGAACGGCTCAGCGGCGAAGGGCTGCGCGTGCTGGCCGCCGCGGCGCGCGAGACGCACCCCCACAAATCGGACCTTGCCGTCAGCGATCTGGAGGAGGACATGGTCTTCCTCGGCCTCATCGGCATCATCGATCCGCCCCGGCCCGAGGCGATTGCGGCCATCCGTTCCTGCCACACCGCCGGCATCCGCGTGAAGATGATCACCGGCGACCACGCCGGCACCGCCCGCGCCATCGGCATCGAGATGGGGCTGGGCACGGCCGAGGACCTGAAGGTGGTCACGGGAACCGAACTGGAGGCCGCCTCGGACACGGAACTGCAGCAACTCGCCCAGTCCTGCGACATCTTCGCCCGCACCAGCCCGGAACACAAGCTGCGCCTGGTCCAAGCCTTGCAGGCGCGCGGCGAAGTGGTGGCCATGACGGGCGATGGCGTGAACGACGCCCCCGCCCTCAAGCGGGCCGACGTGGGCGTGGCCATGGGCATCAAGGGCACCGAGGCCACCAAGGAGGCCGCCGAGATCGTGCTGGCGGACGACAACTTTTCCTCGATCGAACGCGCGATCGAGGAAGGCCGCACCATCTACGACAACCTGCGCAAGGCGATCCTGTTCATCCTGCCCACCAACGGCGCGCAGGGCCTGGTGATGCTGGCGGCGGTGGTGCTTGGCCTCACGCTGCCACTCACCCCGGTCCAGATCCTGTGGGTGAACATGGTGGTGGCCGTCACGCTGGCGCTGGCGCTGGCGTTCGAGCCGGCCGAGCCCGGCGTGATGGAGCGCCCCCCGCGCAAGCCCGGCGCTCCCATCATGGGCACGGCGATGCTGTGGCGCGTGGCGGCGGTGTCGGTGCTGATCGGTGGTGCCACCATGGTCATGTTCGAGGTGGAGCTGTGGCTGGGCATGGAGCTGGGCGTGGCCCGCACCATGGCCGTCAACACCCTCGTGATCGCCCAGGCGTTCTACCTGTTCAACAGCCGCTTCCTGGTGGCGTCCAGCCTCACGGTCACGCACCTGTTCACCAACCGGGCCGTCTGGGTGGCGGTGGGCGTTCTGGTCGGGTTGCAACTGGCCTTTGTGTACCTGCCCATCATGAACACCTGGTTCGGCACGGCGCCACTGGCCCTGCGCCACTGGTTGCTGCCGATGGGAATCGGGATCGGGGTCTTTCTGGTGATCGAGGCGGAAAAGGCGTTGCTTCGCCGCCGGCGATGAGCGAACCACGCCGGGCAGGATCGGGGCTTCATGCCGACCTCACCTCCAGCCGCCGCTGGATCCGGAACACCGATGCGGGCGGCAGGTTTCTCCATACCCGCCCCACAGGTTGAGCCACCAGGCCCAGACGATCCAGCACAGACGCCGGGATGGGGCAGCGCCAGTGGTAGGTGAACTGATAGAAGCCAGCCCCCGGTCGCATGGCCTCCAGACTCGCCTGAAGCACGCTCATCTGAGCCCGCGTACCCATGGAAAGCAGCGGGAGCCCCGAAACGACGGCCTGTGCCCGACAGATGGGTCCGGATGGGCGACGGGTGTGCATGCGGGTCACATCCATTTCTTCGACCCGTACGCCGGGATACCGGCTGCGCAGATGGCGCACGAAGTCAGGGTGCTTTTCGATCAGTATCAGGTCGCGGGCAGGCAAGCCCGTTGCGAGAATATGCCGGGTAAACACGCCTGTCCCGGGTCCGAGCTCCAACACACAGCCCTTGGTCGGATCGATGGCCTGCGTCATCAACCGCGCCAATGCCACGCCCGACGGGGCCAAGGCCCCGGTTTCCATCGGGTTGTCGAACCATCTCTTGAGAAACAGGGCGCGTTCCAGCATGGCAGCGGACAAAGGGCTCAGAACCGGATGGGGGCGCGGCGCAGCAACAGCGAGTTGCCAATCACCGACAGCGAACTCGCCGTCATCGCGACCACGCCGATCATGGGGTGCAGCAGGCCGAGTGCCGCGACCGGGATGGCGGCGACGTTGTAGAACCAGGCCCAGAACAGGTTCTGCACGATCTTCGAGAAGGTGGCCTTGGACAACCGGATGGCCTCGACCACCCGGGTGAGCTCACCCTGGACCAGCGTCACGTCGGCGGCCTCGATCGCCACGTCCGCTCCAGCGCCGATGGCGATGCCCACGTTGGCCTGCTTGAGCGCCGGTGCGTCGTTGATGCCGTCCCCCACCATCGCGACCCGATCACCGTACTGGCCCTGCAGCCGGCGGATCGCATCCACCTTGCCTTCCGGCAGCACGCCAGCCATGACCTCGTCCACCCCGACCTGAGCCGCGACGTGGCGAGCGGTGCGTTCGTTGTCGCCGGTGACCATCACCACATGGATGCCGAGCGCATGGAGCGCGGCAATGGCGGCCTTGGAGTCCGGCTTGACGGTATCGGCCACGGCCACGATGCCCACAGCCTGGTCCGCGATCGCGACCAGCATCGCGGTCTTGCCCTGGTTCTCGAAGCGCGAGAGTGCCTCGTCGAGCACGCCATAGGCGATGCCGGCTTCATCCAGCATGCGGCGACTGCCCACAAGCACCCGTTGCCCGTCCACCTCGCCCTGCACCCCGCGAGCGGTCACCGCCCTGAATGACTGCACGGCGGGCACGTCAACCCCACGCTCCCGTGCGCCGTTGACGATGGACTGGCCAAGCGGATGTTCGGAGCCGGCTTCCACCGCCGCCGCAGCGCGCAGCAGCACGGCCTCGTCCACGCCCGCCGTCACCACGACATCGGTCAGGGCTGGTTTGCCCTGGGTGATGGTGCCGGTCTTGTCCAGCACCACCACCTTGATGTCCTTCAGCGTCTGGATGGCCTCACCGGAACGGATCAGCACGCCGCGTTCGGCACCGATGCCGGAGCCCACCATCAGCGCGGTCGGCGTGGCCAGACCCAGGGCACATGGACAGGCGATGACCAGCACCGCCACCGCCGACAGGGTGCCGACGATGAGGGGCGTGCGGCTCGGGTCCACCCAGGGCAGGAATCCCGCCCCCCAGTCGAGCACCGGCTGCAGGCTCGCTCCGATCCATAGCCACATGACAAAGCTCGCCAGACTGACCCCGATCACCGCCGGGACGAACTGGCCGGTGACGCGATCGGCGAACTCCTGGATCGGCACCTTGGAGCCCTGCGCCTGCTCGACCAGGCGGATCACCTGCGACAAGAAGGTATCGGCGCCGATCTTGGTGGCGCGAACCTTGAGCAGGCCTTCCTTGTTGATCGTCGCGCCGATCACCGCATCGCCCGGCCCCTTCTCCACCGGCACCGACTCGCCGGTGGCAATCGACTCGTCGAGGTGGCTCACGCCTTCGATGATCTCGCCGTCGGTCGGCACCTTGGCGCCGGGACGCACCAGCATCACGTCGCCCAGCACCAGTTCGGCCACCGGCAGTTCGACCTCGCGCCCGTCGCGCAGCACCGTCGCGGTCTTGGCGCCGAGCGTGACCAGCTTGCGGATCGCCTGCGAGGCCCGACCCTTGGCGCGCGTTTCCAGGTAGCGGCCCAGCAGGTGAAAGGTCATGATGGAGGCCGCCATCTCGATGAACGAGGTCATCGGGTAGATGAAGCCGATCAGCCCGATCAGGTAGGGCGGAATGCTGCCCAGCGAGATCAGCACGTCCATGTTGGCGGTGCGGTTCTTCAGCGACAGCCAGGCCGACCGGTGCGTGGCCCAACCCCCATTCGTGAACACCACCGGAAACGCCAGCACCGCAACGATGGCCAGATAGCCCGGCACGGGCTGCCAGAACATGTGCGGCACCATCAACAGCATGATGAGCGCGGCCGGCACCCCAGCGATCCAGAGCCGCCGGGTGGCCAACGCGAGATAGCGCTCTTCGGAGCCCGAGTCCTGAGACGCACGGGCCGGGTGGTCGTCGCTCACACTGTCCACGTCATAGCCTGCGCGCTCCACAGCGGACCGGATCGCCTCCGGCCGGAGACGCGTGGCGTCGAAACGTACCGTCACACGGTGACGAGCGATGTTGGTTTCGACCTGTGCAACGCCGTCGAGCCGCCGTATCGAGGTGGAGACCAGGCCGGCGCAGTGGTCGCTGCCCATGCCTGGAACGGTCAACAAGACGGTCGTCTGTTCTGTGTGGGTTCCCATGTTTATCCCTCCAATTTTTGCACCGGTTCAGGCGCTCAATGTTTTCCGTGCTTGCCATCAGGGTCATGTTTTGACCCGTGTCCCCCATGCCCCCCATGCCCATGAAAGAGGTGCATCAGGGGACAGAGCATCAGCAACAAGTAAGGCCACCCGCCCAGGATGTGCCCCCAATGTTCCCGCAGCAGATAGAACAATGCGATCAACGTGGCCGCCGCCCAGGCCAGAATGGCAGGTCGGCGCCAGACAGGTGGATGTGGCTCTTTATGGGGATCGGACGCATTCATGGTTTTGGGCAATTCCAGTGATCAGGACTTGCCGGCGTCGCGGTCCAGCAGTGCCTTGGCCTGCTCGTAGGCCTCGGGCGTGATCTCGCCCCGGGCGAGCCGCCGCTGCAGGATGTCGAGCGGGGCGGCGTCGGCATCGGATGACCGTCGCCCGCGCCCGGGCGACCAAATGGCGATGATCGCCACCGCCACGATCAGCCAGAAAACCCACCAGATGACGTGCATGCCGCCCATGAAATAGCCGTGATCGAAAAACATGTTTGCCTCCCGTTCACTGCGATGCAGGCGCCGGCATGCGGTCCAACATCATCTGCAACATGGCCTGCATCATTTCCATGCGCTTTTCCATCATGGCGTGGCGCTGCATCATGCCGCCCATCATCTGGGAGCCGTCCGCTTGCCCGGCGCCACCCCTCATGCCCATGCCCTGCATCTGGCCCATCATCTTCATGCCGTCCTGCATGGCCTGGTGGTGTTCGGCCATCAGCGCCTGCCGCTCTTGCGGGGTGCGGGCCTCGGCCATCTTCCGGCTCATCTCGCGCATGTGGTGCAGCTGCCTGTCCATGGCCGAAAGCGCCTGATCCGGCGTTGCGGCCTGGGGCTGTGCGGGCGTGCTCTGCGGGGCCTGCTGGGGGTGGTGCTGGTCGTGGTCGGCAGCCGCCTGCGCGACGGCAACACCCGAGGCCAAACCCATCAGCATGGCGATGGCGAGGTTCCGAGACGTGTTCATATGCAGCCCTTTCATGATGGTGGTTGGACGCTGGCGAATGGCCCTGAAGACCCATGCGCCACCCATGGGTCACTGTATGCGCGGCCGCGCAACCAGAACATGACCGCCGGATTACAAAAATGTCAGGAAATGCATGCGTGTCCGGCAACGCTCACACCGGATAATGCTGCGGATGATTGACAGGCACGCACCCAGCGCAGCAGACTCATGAATGCCGCCCCATGGCACCGCTGGGCCCAGTTCGTGAAGCGGCACTGGATCGCCACCTCACTCGCCACGGCCCATCTGCTGGGGATCGCGTCATCCATCGACGCCCTGATGGACACCCGCACCGCGCCCGGCGCGGTGGCCTGGATCGTGTCACTGAACACCTTTCCCGTCGTGGCCGTGCCCACGTACTGGGTGTTTGGTCGCTCGCGCTTCCAGGGTTACGTGATCGGCCGCCGAGACACCGACAGCCAGCTCCACCATGCGCTGGGCCAGAAAATGGCGCTGGTGGAGCCCTACGCGGTCCAGAACCTGTCCTCTCACCTCGACATGGGGGCCATGCAGCGGCTCGCCAAGCTCCCCACGCTGGGGGGCAATGACGTGGAACTCCTGGCCAACGGCGAGGCCACCTTCCACAGCATTTTCGAAGGCATCCGGTCTGCGCAGCATTACCTGCTGGTGCAGTACTACATCGTGCGCGACGACACCCTGGGCCGGGAACTCAGCCGTCTACTGCAGGAACGTGCCCGCGCCGGCGTCAGGGTGCATTTCCTGTACGACGAGGTCGGCAGCTACCAGTTGCCGGCCAGCTATCTGCAAGCGCTGCGCGAGGCCGGGGTGTATGTCCGGTCTTTCCACTCGACGCGAGGCAGCGGCAACCGCTTCCAGTTGAACTTTCGCAACCACCGCAAGATCGTGATCGCCGATGGGGTCTCGGGCTGGACAGGTGGTCTCAATGTCGGGGACGAATACCTGAGCCGGGATCCCCGCATCGGCACATGGCGCGACACGCACCTCAAACTGATCGGCCCCGCCGTGTATGCCTTGCAGCTCTCCTTCCTGGAGGACTGGTACTGGGCCAGCGGTGACATCCTCTCGTTCGACTGGGCGCCTCCGCAAGCCCATGGCCGCAACCTGCCGGTGCTGGTCCTGCCCAGCGGACCAGCCGACCGTTTCGAGACCGCCAGCCTGATGGTACAGCTGGCGCTGTCCAACGCCCAGGACCGGATCTGGATTGCAAGCCCCTACTTCGTGCCCGACGAGGGTGTGCAGGCTGGCCTGAAGCTGGCCGCCCTGCGAGGCGTGGATGTCCGCATCCTCATCCCCGAAGCACCCGACAACCCGCTGCTTTACTTCGCAGCCTACGCCTTCCTGGGGCCCATGCTGGAGGCGGGCGTGAAGGTCTACCGCTACCACGACGGGTTCCTGCACTGCAAGACCATCCTGGTCGACGACAAGGCCTCGGCGATTGGCACGGTGAATCTGGACAACCGCTCGTTCCGGCTCAACTTCGAAATCACCACCTGGGTCTATGACCAGGCTTTCGCGCAGGAACTGGAGGCCAAGTACCACCACGACTTCGAGCACTCGCACCTCATGACGGTCAGCGACGTGGTCGATCGGCCGTGGTGGTTCAGGCTGGCCTCACGGGCAGCCTATCTGCTGGCACCCGTGCTTTGACGCCTGCGATCAAATGTTTTTTGCGTATGATTTGATAATGGGCTCACCCCTTGTTAAGGGCACTGGCACTTTCCACACAAAAGTGAGGCATTGAAGCTGGCTTGGAAATAGCAGAAAAGCTTCTGCACCCCATTGAGTGAGCCCCTCGTTGCCAGCGTTAGTTCTTGTGGCCTTCACGCAATAGGAAATTAAGACGCGCCACTTCGTTACTATTGATCTCAATCTTTTGTTCGTCAGCAGTCTCTAAGAGTTGCCCTTTATAAAGAAATACAGCTCGCCCAAACCGATCTTCTCGAGCCATTTTCCCGTCCTTGAAGACGTAGAGATTACCACCATCCTTCAAAGAATATACCTTCTTGGATGCTGCAACTGCCGCATCAGCAGAATAAGAAGGTAGCGCAATCAAGCTGATAGCAGCAACTGCAAGTGCACAAAAAGTTCTGGCTGTCATGTCAATGATTCCTCAAGTGTTAAGTTGAACAGTGCGCATTCCGAACGCGCAAATTCATTGTGCAACTTGTATGCTGACAAAAGAGTGAACACTCAATTACTTTTCCGTCATCGAGTTGACAGCAAGCAATTCAGCAAGAAATAATTTGACACCCACAAAAACCAAGAGATCAAATCCACCCTGGCAAACGAAATATTTGGCGCTGTTCAGGTTAAGTATGGATAGCGTGCTAAAGTTGACCCGTTTTCATAGGGGAAGCGGGGATGAAGTCCACTCAGTTCAAGGCGCTGCTCGAATCGCTGGGCAGCCTCACTCCGTCGCAGCGTAAGAGGCTGGCATCCGCGCTCGGGCCAGCGGTCACCGCTGCAGCACCCTCACCAGCCTTGGAGAAGCTCCAGCCCAGCGCGTGCCCGCACTGCGCCAGCGGGCAGGTAGTCCGCAACGGCATGGCCGGCGGGCTCCAGCGATACATCTGCCGGAGCTGCTCCAAGACCTTCAACGCCACAACGGGCACACCCCTGAGCCGGCTGCGGAACAAGGAGCAGTTCGAGGCGTACGCCGACTGCGTTCGCCAGGTGCGTATTCCACGCGATGGCGGACACGATTCCACGCTGATGGCGGACAGAGTTCCACCGTCATGGCGGACACCGTTCCACGGTGATGGCGGACAGCATTCCATTTTGATGGCGGACACCTGAGGGTGTTCTGAGTGACCCAAACGAGGCATACGCTGACCGGTTTTTCGACCGGAACCAGCTATGCCCACACCCAGGGTCACCATGAGCAAGATACGACACACACTGCAACTGCTGCACGCCGGGGCCTTGAGCACCCGCCAAATCGGTGCCGCTCTCGGCATCTCCAAATCCACCGTCAGCGAGATAGCCAGCTACGCACGCGTGGCTGGCGTGGACTGGGCCTTTGCCCAGACCTTGAGCGACGAAGAGCTGCAAGCGCGGCTGTACCGGCCCCCAGTGGCGCGAGAGTCCCGCCACCTGGAGCCTGACCACGCCCACATCCACAGCGAGCTGCGCCGACCCGGTGTCACCCTGCAACTGCTGTGGGAGGAGTACCAGCATCAACATGCGGGCCAAGCCTACAAATACAGCGCCTTCTGCGAGAAGTACAAGGCCTGGGCCCGCAGCCTGCAGCGCTCCATGCGCCAGACCCACGAGGCCGGCGACAAGCTCTTCGTGGACTACGCCGGCCAGACGGTGCCCGTCGTGGATGCCAGCACCGGCGAGATAAACCAGGCCCAGATATTTGTGGCTGTGCTGGGGGCGTCGAACTACACCCACGCCTGCGCCACCCCCAGCCAGAAGGCGGTCGACTGGGTGGCCAGCATCATCGCCACGCTGGAGTTCATCGGCGGCGTACCCCGCCTGCTGGTGCCCGACCAGCCGCGCGCCCTCATGGATCGCCCTGACCGCTACGAGCCCACCTCACACCGTTTGCTGGAAGAGCTCTCGGTGCATTACGGCCTGGCGGTCATGCCGGCGCGCCCGGCCAAACCACGTGACAAGCCCAAGGTCGAAGTGGGGGTGCAGGTGGTAGAGCGCTGGATTCTGGCCCGCCTGCGCCACCAGACCTTCTTCAGTATTGCCGCCCTGAACCGGGCCATTGCCACATTGCTGGTGGATTTGAACCAGCGAGCGTTCAAGAAACTGCCCGGCAACCGCGCCAGTGCCTTTGCCGAACTCGATGCGCCGCTGTTGCGCCCACTGCCGCCCACGCGCATGCCAATAGCCCGCTTCAAGCCTGCCCGCGTCAACATCGATTACCACGTCGAACTCGATGGCCACTACTACTCCGTGCCCCACGCGCTGGTAGGCGAGGCGGTGGAGTTGCGCATCACAGCGGGCACGGTCGAAGTCCTGCACAGCAACAAACGCGTGGCCGCCCATGCCCTGAATCCTCGCAAGGGCGCACACACCACCACGCCAGAGCACATGCCGGCCTCGCACCGGGCGCACCTGCAGTGGACGCCGGCCAAGCTCATTGCCTGGGGCGAGCGGGTGGGTGTGGCCACCGCGGCCGTGGTGCGCTGGCAGATGGAGCACCGCGCCCACCCCGAGCAGGGTTACCGCTCCTGCCTGGGCCTGATGCGTCTTGGGCGTGAGTACGGAGCCCAGCGGCTGGAGGCAGCCTGCGCTCGGGCGCAGTCGATTCGCTCACCCTCCTACAAGAGCATCGCCTCCATCCTGAGCTGCGGCCTGGACCAGCGAGCGCTGGATGCGCCCATCCCCACACAGGCGAGCTTGCCGCTGCACGAGAACGTGCGGGGGCCGGGCTACTACCACTGACGACGGCCGACAGCCATCACCTCAACCTCCCATACCGAAAGAACAATCATGCTCAACGAACAGACTCTGAACCAACTGCGAGCCTTGCGCCTGGACGGCATGGCCGCAGCGCTGAACGACGCCGCCACCCACATCGCCGCCAGCGAACTGCCCTTCGAGCAACGCCTGGCGCTGCTGGTGCAGCGAGAGGTGGACTGGCGCGACAGCAAACGCCTGGAGCGCCTCTTGAAGACCGCCCGGCTGAAGGTCTCCAGCGCTTGCCTGGAGGACATCGACTGGCGGGGCAGCCGAGGCTTGAGTCGGGATGTCATCGGCAGCCTGGCCGGCGGGGACTGGCTGCGCCATGGCCACAACGTCTTGCTCACCGGCGCCACAGGCTGTGGCAAGACGTGGCTGGCGTGTGCGCTGGGTCAGCAGGCCGCACGCCTGGGCTTCTCGGTGCTCTACACCCGCGCACCACGCCTGCTGGAAGAACTGCATGTGGCCCACGGTGACGGCAGCTTTGGCAAACGGCTGGCGCAACTGGCCAAGCTGGATTTGCTCATTCTGGATGACTTTGCCATCGCCCCGATTGCCCCGCACGAGAGGAACGACCTGCTAGAACTGCTGGACGACCGTGTGGGCACGCGCTCAACGCTCATCACCAGCCAATTGCCGGTGACGGCCTGGCACGCCTGGCTGGACGAGCCCACGCTGGCCGACGCCATCCTGGACCGTATCGTGCATGGCTCGCACAAGATGGCCCTCAAAGGCGAGTCCATGAGGAAGGTCGCCAGGGCCGCCTGAGGCTACCGAGCAGCCACCCGTTCCATGCTGATGGCGGACACTTCGGCTACGATTTGCTCGTCACTCAGGACACTCGCGCAGCGTGTCCGCCATCGCATGGAACGCTGTCCGCGATGGGAATGGAATCACTGTCCGCCATCAGTGGAATGCGCAGCCAG
>JAUVXK010000195.1 GCA_030603635.1 Burkholderiales bacterium
TGGCCGTCACACGCCGTTCTTCAACAACTACCGTCCGCAGTTCTACTTCCGCACGACCGACGTGACCGGCTCGATCGAGCTGCCCGAAGGCAAGGAAATGGTGATGCCGGGCGACAACGTGTCGATCACGGTCAAGCTGATTGCCCCGATCGCCATGGAAGAAGGTCTGCGCTTCGCCATCCGTGAAGGCGGTCGCACCGTCGGCGCCGGCGTCGTGGCCAAGATTCTCGACTGATAGGGGCGTTGACCATGAACAAGCAAAAAATCCGCATTCGTCTGAAAGCGTTTGATTACAAACTGATCGACACTTCGGCCGCCGAGATCGTGGAAACCGCCAAGCGCACCGGTGCGATCGTCAAGGGCCCCGTGCCCCTGCCGACCCGCATGAAGCGTTTCGACATCCTGCGCTCGCCGCACGTCAACAAGACCAGTCGCGACCAGTTCGAGATCCGCACCCACCAGCGTCTGATGGACATCGTCGACCCGACGGACAAGACGGTCGACGCCCTGATGAAGCTGGATCTGCCGGCCGGCGTGGACGTGGAAATCAAGCTCCAGTAACGCCCACGCTTGCATTTTTACAGCCCGCGGGTTACACTCGCGGGCTTCGCGGCTTTTTTGGCAGCGAAGATTTTTCATCATCAGACCTGGCCAATTGCAGTCAGGAACGGAGAAAACAATGAGTCTGAGCAACTCTCTCGGGTTGTTGGGCCGCAAGGTGGGCATGATGCGCCTCTTCACCGAAGACGGGGACGCTGTGCCCGTCACGGTGGTGGACGTGTCCAACAACCGCGTGGCACAAGTCAAAACCCAGGCCAACGATGGCTACGACGCCCTGCAAGTGGCGTATGGCAAGCGTCGCGCGACCCGCGTGACCAAGCCGGAAGCCGGCCATCTGGCCAAGGCCGGTGTCGAAGCCGGTGAAATCCTCAAGGAATTCCGCGTGAGCGCCGAAGTGGCAGGCAAGTACGCCGCCGGTGCCGTGCTGCCCGTGGCCGAGCTGTTCGCGGCTGGCCAGAAGGTGGACGTGCAGGGCACGTCGATCGGTAAAGGCTTTGCCGGCACGATCAAGCGCCACAACTTCGCCTCGCAGCGTGCCTCCCACGGCAACAGCCGTTCGCACAACGTGCCGGGTTCCATCTCCATGGCGCAAGATCCGGGTCGCGTGTTCCCGGGCAAGAAGATGACCGGCCACATGGGCGACGAAACCGTGACCACCCAGAACCTGGACGTGGTGCGTGTCGATGCCGAGCGCCAGCTGCTGCTGATCAAGGGCGCCGTTCCGGGTTCCAAGGGTGGTTTCGTCACCGTGCGTCCCGCCGTCAAAGCCGCTGCGAAAGGAGCGAACTGATGCAAGTCGAACTCCTGAACGACCAGGGCCAGGCCGCTTCCACCGTGGAAGTGCCCGAGACCGTGTTCGGTCGTGACTACAACGAATCGCTGATCCACCAACTGGTGGTGGCCTATCAGGCCAACGCGCGCCAGGGCACCCGTGCCCAGAAGGACCGTGCCGTCGTCAAGCACAGCACCAAGAAGCCGTTCCGCCAGAAAGGCACCGGCAACGCCCGTGCCGGTATGACGTCCTCCCCGATCTGGCGTGGAGGCGGCAAGGCCTTCCCGAACAGCCCGGATGAAAACTTCAGCCAGAAGCTGAACAAGAAGATGTACCGCGCCGGCATGGCCTCCATCTTCTCGCAGCTGGTGCGTGAAGGCCGTCTGGCTGTGGTGGATTCCATCAAGGTGGATGCCCCCAAGACCAAGCTGCTGGCCGACAAGTTCAAGGCCATGAACCTGAAGTCTGTGCTGGTCATCGCCGACGAGATCGACGAAAACCTGTACCTGGCCTCGCGCAACCTGCCCCACGTGCTGGTGCTGGAGCCGCGTTACGCCGATCCGCTGTCGCTGGTTCACTACAAGAAAGTGATCGTCACCAAGGGTGCCATCGACAAACTCAAGGAGATGTTCGCATGAGCAACGTCCAGTTTGACGAAGGTCGTCTGATGCAGGTGCTGGTCGCGCCCATCGTGTCCGAAAAGGCCACCATGGCAGCCGAAAAGACCAACGCCGTGCTGTTCAAGGTGCTGCAGGACGCCACCAAGCCCGAAATCAAGGCCGCGGTGGAACTGCTGTTCAACGTCAAGGTGCAAGCCGTCAACGTGTTGAACCAGAAGGGCAAGACCAAGCGTTTCGGCAAGACCATCGGTCGCCGCGATCACGTGCGCAAGGCCTACGTGACGCTGCAGCCGGGTCAGGAACTCAACTTTGGTGGGGAGGCCGTCTGATCATGGCAGTCATCAAGATGAAGCCGACCTCGCCAGGCCGTCGTGGCATGGTGAAGGTCACCCGTGAGACCCTGCACAAGGGCTCCGGTTTCGCGCCCCTGCTGGAACCCAAATTCCAGAAGGCCGGTCGCAACAACAACGGTCACATCACCGTCCGGCACAAGGGCGGTGGCAACCGTCACCACTACCGCGTGGTCGATTTTGTCCGCAACAAGGACAACATCCCCGCCAAGGTGGAGCGTCTGGAATACGACCCGAACCGCACGGCGCACATCGCGCTGCTGTGCTACGCCGACGGCGAGCGTCGCTACATCATCGCCCCCCGTGGCGTCGAAGTCGGTGCCACGCTGCTGAGCGGCTCCGAGTCGCCGATCCGCGTGGGTAACACCCTGCCGATCCGCAACATCCCCGTCGGTTCGACCATCCACTGCATCGAGCTCAAGCCCGGCAAGGGCGCGCAAATCGCCCGTTCCGCAGGTGCTTCTGCCGTGCTGCTGGCCCGTGAAGGCGTCTACGCCCAGGTGCGCATGCGCTCGGGCGAAGTGCGCAAGGTTCATGTGGACTGCCGCGCCACCATCGGTGAAGTGTCCAATACCGAGCACAGCCTGCGCCAGTTGGGCAAGGCCGGTGTGAAGCGTCACATGGG
>JAUVXK010000086.1 GCA_030603635.1 Burkholderiales bacterium
GCGCGGCGGAACTCGCTTCGTTCGCTTGGCGCTCACTGCGCTCAGACAGCCGCCGCGAGTCAGTTCACGAAGCGCGCCAAAGGCGCGCCCAGCCCCAAACCGTCAGACACAGCCACCCCGGAAAATCGCCCCCGCAGGGCCAGGCCTGCCGCAGCCAACCAAGAATGGTGGAACACCACCGGTCGCGCACCAACAACGCTTCTGCCAAGGCGTGTGCACCCAGGCACTGGCGCGCCTGCGAGGTGCCGAGAAGCGCAAAGGCCGTGGCCGCACGCGCAGCGTGCATCAACCTCTGACTTGCGGCGGTTGTTTGAACGGAGCGCTGCAAGCGCGCAGTGAGTTCTGCCGCGTGGCCAGGGCAACGAGCATCGCAGGGAAGCCGGAGCTTTGCACCGGCCGCCTCGTTGAAGCGTCAGCGCCTGGGCGCACACGCCTTGGCTACCCACGCACCTGCAGCGATACACGTCTTGGCCCCCCACAAGCCATCTGTCACAATTCGCCCCCGACGCGTACCCCAATCAGGACACCCCCATGTTCCGTACTCTGCTCAAATCCAAGATCCACCGCGTGGCCACCACCCACGCCGAACTGCACTACGAAGGCTCCTGCGCCATCGACGAAGACCTGCTCGACGCCGCCAACATCTGCGAAAACGAGCAGATCCACATCTGGAACATCAACAACGGTGAGCGCTTCGTCACCTACGCCATCAAGGGCGAACGGGGCTCGGGCATGATCTCGGTCAACGGCTCGGCCGCTCGCAGGGCCCAGGTGGGCGACCTGCTCATCATCGCCGCGTTTGCCCAGGTGCACGAAGACCACCTGCCCCAGCACAAACCCCGGCTGGTGTTCGTGAACGAACGCAACCAGCAGGTGGAACTGCGCGACAAGGTGGCCACACAGAAGCTCTGACCGCGACTGACCCCGAGCGCGGCCGCATCAGCGGTCAGGGATCTTGAGCTCCCACGTGGCCGACATGCGGCCGGCGAAGGTCACATCCAGCGTCGCGCCGTCGGCCGTCTCGGACAGGCGCACACCGGGCTGCGGGGCAGGCCGGGTCTGCTCCACCGCCAACAGGCCCACAGGCCATTGCAGGCTCAGCCTGGCATCCATCGGCAGATAGCCATCCAGGTAGCGGCGCATGAGGGGGCCGGCATGTAGCCTCCAGCGCCCTTCCCCCGTCGATTCCAGCGCCTGCGAACGCAGCCCGATACAGACGTGCCCGCCGCGTTGTACGTCCGCGAGTTCGACCCGATGCCCTTCCACCCAGGCTCGTCCCACGCCGGTGGTCTCCAGAATCTCGATGTGCTGGACGCGCTCCCGATTGAACGCGACCACCACCCGGCGATTCGGATCGAGCTGCAGGTGGCAGGTTCGCAGCGTGACCACGCCGGTTCTCAGGCTTTGTGGGTCGATCACCGCGCTCGCCTCGTAGCGGTAGGCGTCGGGATCGGGCCGCTGCGCCAGAAAGCGCAACTGGCCTTCCAGGGCAATGTCTTCCATCTCGAGTGGCGTGGCGCTGGTCATGGTCGCCCACACCCCCAGGCCGACCACGGCAACCCGCCTCACCGGAAAAGCCCAGATTCCACGCATGGCATGCTCCTCAGACCGCGAGGGGCATCGGTGCCCCGCGCGTCAGCGCATTGTGCGTCGAATCTTCAGGCCGCGCCCAGATGGGGAACCAGGGCCCCGGCATCGTGACCGGATTTCAACGCCGCCGTGAAGGCGAGCATCCGGTCGATCGGCTGACGCGCCCGGGGAATCAGGTGCGCATCCACATGGATTTCGTTGAGCCCGGCCTCCAGCACGGCAGCCACACCGGCCAGGCTGTTCATCGCCATCCAGGGGCAGTGGGCGCAACTTTTGCAAGTCGCGCTGTTGCCGGCCGTCGGGGCCTCGATGAACACCTTGCCCGGGTTGAGCGTGCGCAGCTTGTGCATCATGCCGTTGTCGGTGGCCACGATGAAGGTATGGGCGTCCATCTCCTGCGCGGCCTTGAGGATGCCGCTGGTGGAGCCCACCGCATCGGCCAGGGCCACCACGTCGGCCGGGCTTTCCGGATGCACCAGCACCTTGGCACCCGGGTGCTGCTTGAGGAGCTCCTGCAACTCGAACGCCTTGAACTCGTCGTGCACCACGCACGAGCCTTTCCACATCAGCATGTCGGCGCCCGTCTGGCGCTGGATGTAATCGCCCAGATGCTTGTCGGGTGCCCAGAGGATTTTGTGGCCCTTGGCCTTCAGGGCGGAGACAATGTCCAAGGCGCAGCTGGAGGTGACGAGCCAGTCGGCCCGCGCCTTCACTGCCGCGCTGGTGTTCGCATAGACGACCACCGTACGATCGGGATGAGCGTCGCAGAAATCGGCAAAGTCGCCTTCGGGGCAGCCCAGGTCCAGCGAGCAATTGGCGTCCAGGTCGGGCATGAGGACGGTTTTCTCGGGCGACAGGATCTTGGCCGTCTCGCCCATGAAGCGCACGCCACTGACCACCAGCGTCTGGGCCGGATGGTCACGACCGAATCGGGCCATTTCCAGGCTGTCGCTGACGATGCCCCCCGTCTCCTCGGCAAGGTCCTGCAGATCCGGGTGCACGTAGTAGTGCGACACCATCACCGCGTTGCGTTCCTTCAGCAGGCGACGGATCTTCTCCTTCAGCGCCAGCCGCTCGTCTGGTGACGGCTCCTCGGGCACGCGCGCCCACGCGTGCCGCGTCGTGCACGCCGGCTGCTCGATGTCGACTTCAATGACCTGTTCCATATTGCTTCCCAGCGATGCGCCTGCGGCCTCAGCAGGCCTCGAAACGCATCGAAAAATCCACCGCTTTCACATCCTTGGTGAGCGCCCCAATGGAGATGCGGTCCACCCCGGTTTCTGCAAGGGCCCGCACAGTGCCCTCGTTCACACCGCCGGAAATCTCCAGCACCGCCCCCCCCCGAGGGTGCGCGGCGTTGCGCCTGACCGCCTCATGCAGGGTGGTCAGGCTCATATTGTCCAGCAGGATCATGCGGGCACCGGCCTCCAGGGCCTCTTCGAGCTGGGCCAGCGTCTCGACCTCGATCTCCACGAACCTGGCCTGCGGTGCCGTGGCCTGCACCTGTTGCAGCACCGCCGTCACGCCACCGGCTGCGGCAATGTGGTTCTCCTTGATCAGCACCGCGTCGTACAGGCCGATGCGGTGGTTGGTGCCTCCGCCCACCCGCACGGCGTACTTCTGCGCCATGCGCAGACCCGGCAGGGTCTTGCGGGTGTCGACGATCTGCGCGCGCGTCCCCGCCACCAGATCGACATAATGCGCCGTCTTGGTCGCCACGGCACTGAGCGTCTGCAGAAAATTCAGTGCCGTGCGTTCCGCACTGAGCAGGGCCTGGGCGCGGCCTTCGATCTCCAGCACCACCTGATCCGCCACACAGTGCCCGCCTTCGGCCACATGCCAGGTGATGCGGGCCTGCGGGTCCAGCGCACGCACGGTCGCCTCCACCCAGGGCTGACCGCACAGCACGGCAGGCTCCCGCACCAGCACGCGGGCGCGGGCCGCACGGGTCGGCTCGACCAGCGCGGCCGTCAGGTCGCCGGACCCCACATCCTCGGCGAGCGCCCGATCCACATCGGCCTGCACAATGGCAGCCAGTGCCGCCGGTGAAAAGTCGTCTTGATGACTCATGGCATCCTCGGGTACAGAAGCCCTTTCGGCTTCGAAGGGGGCAAGCATAACGGCTGCAGAGGCTCCGGCCAGCGGATCGACTAGACTTCCGTTGTCACCCGATGGATTTTGCAGCGCAACATCCGCCCCACCCTGACCCCGATCCAGACATGAGCGAGACCACCGCCAGCACCCCCTACGGCACCCTCCCGGCCGCCTCCCCCCTGCCGCAACGCAAGCCCGTGAGCCTGCCGCGCCTGCAGGACATGCGCGAGCGCGGGGAAAAGATCACCATGCTCACCGCCTACGACGCCACCTTCGCAGCGGTGGCCGACAGCGCCGGCGTCGAGTGCCTGCTGATCGGTGACTCCCTCGGCATGGTCTGCCAGGGCCTGAGCAGCACCGTGGGCGTCACGCTGGACACCATGTGCTACCACGTCGAAAGCGTCACCCGCGGTCTGCGCCGGGTCCAGGGCACCGCCTGGGTGATCGGCGACCTGCCCTTCGGCAGCTACCACGAATCGAAGGAACAAGCCATCCGCAGCGCCTCTGCCCTGCTGCATGCTGGCGCCCACATGATCAAGCTCGAAGGCGGCGGCTGGACCACCGACACCGTGCGCTTCCTGGTGGAGCGCGGGATCCCGGTCTGCGCGCACCTGGGCCTCACGCCACAGACAGTCCATGCCCTCGGTGGCTACCGCGTACAGGGCCGCAGCGACAGCGACGCCCTGCGCCTCAAGCGCGATGCCCTGGAGCTGCAGGACGCCGGTGCGGCCATGCTGGTGCTCGAAATGGTGCCAGCCACCCTGGCCACCGAAGTCACCCAGCAGTTGCCGCGCTGCCACACCATAGGCATCGGTTCGGGCAACGGCACGGCCGGGCAGGTGCTCGTCATGCACGACATGCTCGGGGTGAACCTCGGCAAAAACCCGAAATTCGTGCGCAACTTCATGGAAGGCGCCCACAGCGTCCGCGACGCCATGGCCGCTTATGTGCGCGCCGTCAAGGACGGCAGCTTCCCCGACAATCTCATCCACGCCTGGTGAGGCCATGCGAGTCATCCACACCATTGCCGAGCTGCGCCAGCATCTGTCCGGCTTTGACGCACCAGCCTTCGTGCCAACGATGGGCAACCTGCACGCGGGGCACCTCGCGCTCGTGCGTCAGGCGAAACCGCTGGGAGACGTGACCGTCGCCAGCATCTTCGTCAACCGCCTCCAGTTCCTCCCGCACGAAGACTTCGACACCTACCCGCGCACCCTGCAGGCCGACTGCGACCAACTCGCGGCTCATGGCTGCGACGTGGTGTTCGCCCCATCGGAACAGGAGCTCTACCCAGAACCCCAGGGCTTCAAGGTGCACCCGCCCGCCTCCCTGGCCGACATGCTGGAAGGCCATTACCGTCCCGGCTTCTTCACGGGCGTCAGCACGGTGGTGATGAAACTGTTCCAGATCGTCTTCGGGCAGTGCAAGACGGGGGGACACGCCGTGTTCGGCAAGAAGGATTACCAGCAGCTCATGGTGATCCGCCAGATGGCGCGCCAGTTCGCGCTGCCAGTGACCATTCACGGCGGCGAGATCATCCGCGCCGACGACGGGTTGGCCCTGAGTTCGCGCAACAGCTACCTCACACCCGACGAACGGGCCGAGGCCGTGCACCTGTCGCGTGCCCTGAAGGCCCTCGCGGCTGGGGTGCTGGGCGGTGAGCACAACCTGGCCGCCCTGGAACAGCACGCCATGGAGGCCCTGTCCCGGCGTGGCTGGCAGGTGGATTACCTCACCGTGCGCCGACGTGATGACCTGCACCCGCCAGCCCCGTCGGGCTTTTTGCCGGGGAAACTGGTGGCACTGGGCGCGGCCCGCCTGGGCCGTACACGCCTGATCGACAACTGGGAGTTCTGAGCCTGGCGACCTCAGTGGATTTCGGCCACGGGTTCGCGCCCCATCAGCCGGGCCACGGCCTCCATTGGGCGGAGTTGTCCGTCCAGCAAAGCCACCACTGCCTCGGTGATCGGCATCTCGACGCCCAGCAGACGCGCCCGCTGCGCCACCGTGCGGGCGCTGTACACCCCCTCGGCCACGTGCCCCAGTGAATCCACCGCCTGCTGCAGGGTCTGGCCCTGCGCCAGCAGCAAACCGACCTGCCGGTTTCGGCTCAAATCGCCCGTGGCCGTCAGGACCAGGTCACCCAGGCCGCTGAGGCCCATGAAGGTGTCGGTCTTTGCTCCCAGCGCCTGTCCGAGACGCACCATCTCGGCCAGCCCCCGCGTGATCAACGCCGCACGGGCGTTGAGGCCCAGTTGCAGGCCATCGCACAGCCCGGTGGCAATCGCCATCACGTTTTTCACCGCCCCACCCACCTCTACACCCACCACGTCATCGTTGGCGTAGACCCGCAGTGCCTGGCTGTGAAAGGCCGTGACCAACAGGCGGCAGACCTCGGAGTCGCGGCTGGCGGCCACCAGGGCGGTGGGGCAGCCGGCCGCCACCTCCTTGGCGAAACTGGGACCGCTGAGCACCCCGGCCCGCAGACCCGGCGCCACCTGTGCACAGACCTCATGTCCCAGCAGACCCGGAGGCGTCTGGCCATCAGGCCCGGCGTCTCGTGGCCGCTCGAATCCCTTGCACAGCCACACCACCGGCACCGCCAGATCACGAAGCTGCAGCAGCATGCCGCGCAACGCCGCCATGGGGGTACCGATGACAACCAGATCCTCCCCGACAAGCAGGGATGGCAGCATCGCTTCCGGCACCGAAAAGGGCATGAGCCCGAGCGGAAATTTCGCGCCGGGCAGATAACGCCGGTTTTCCCGGGCCGAAGCCATCGCCTCGGCCTGGGCCTCGTCGCGCGCCCACAGACGCACCCGATGCGGCACGCCCGTTTCACTGGCGGCGGCAATCGCCAGCGCCGTCCCCCAGGCCCCGGCACCCAGCACGGTGATGTTCATGGCTCGGGGCGAACGGGCTTACTGGGTGACGATCGGCGAAGCCGCCGCATCCTGCATCTGCTGCTGCTCGTACATGGCCTGGAAGTTGATCTCGGCCAGATGCACCGGGGGAAACCCGCCACGCTGGATCAGGTCGGCCACGTTGCCGCGCAAGTAGGGATAGACGATCTGCGGGCAGGCAATGCCCAGGATCGGCCCCATCTGCTCCTGCGGCAGGTTGCGCAGCTCGAAGATGCCGGCCTGTTTGGCCTCGACCAGAAACACCGTCTTGTCCTTGATCTTGGTCTGCACGGTGCAGGTCACGCTCACCTCGAAGATGCCTTCGGCCACCGGCTCGGCCGCCACCCCCAACTGGATATCCACGCTGGGCTGCTCCTGCTCCAGCAGGATGGCGGGGGAATTGGGCTGCTCCAGAGAGGCTTCCTTGAGGTAAACGCGCTGAATCTGGAACACGGGGGTGAGTTCGTCGGCCATGGTGGTCTCGTAGAAAAAAACAAAGCCCGCTGGGAGAGCCTTCTCGCAGCGGGCAAGAAACTCGTGAAGCGCCGATTATGTCAGCATGGGAACGAGCTCACCGCGTGCGTCGAGCGCGTGCAGATCGTCGCAGCCGCCCACGTGCCGGCCGTTGATGAAGATCTGCGGCACGCTGGTGCGCCCCACCTGCGCGGCCATGGCGGCACGCACATCGGGTTGTCCATCGACCACGATTTCTTCGTAATCGGTGACGCCCCGGGCCTGCAGAAGGGCCTTGGCACGCTGGCAATAGGGACAGTAATCGCTGCTGTAGATCTTCACATGGGCCATGCACAACTCCAGGTCAGGGTGGGAATGATCAGCCCTTCTGGACCGGAAGGTTGGCCGCGCGCCACGCGCCCATGCCACCGGCCAGGGAATAGGCCTTCTCGTAACCGAGCTTCTGCGCCGTGGCCACGGCACGCTTGGATCGGATACCGGAGGCACAGACCATCAGCAAGGGCAGCGTCTTGTTCTTGGCCACCTGTGTGAGGCGGTTTTCCAGTTCGGCAATCGGCACGTTCTTCGCATTCGTCACGTGACCGGACGCAAACTCCTCGGGCGAGCATACGTCGATGACGATCGCCTTTTCACGGTTGATCAGCTGCACCGCCTGCGTCGGCGACAGGCTGTTGGCGCCCCCCCCTTTGGTCACGGCAGGCCACAGCAGCATGGCGCCGGAAGCGACGGCGATCAGGATCAGTACCCAGTTCTGAACGATGAAATCCACGGTTACCCCTTGTTGAACAAGCCGGTATTTTAGAATCATGGATTTTGCCCCTCCCGCGTCCCGCTCTTTGCACCCTGTCATGTTCAAGCTCGTCCTCATCCGCCACGGCGAATCCACCTGGAACCTCGAAAACCGCTTTACCGGCTGGACCGATGTGGATCTCACGCCTACGGGCATCTCCCAAGCTATCGCCGCCGGCCGCCTGCTCAAGGCCGAAGGGTGGGATTTCGACGTCTGCTACACCAGCGTGCTCAAGCGCGCCATCCACACGCTGTGGTACGTGCTCGACGAAATGGACCGCACCTGGCTGCCGGTGATCAAGGACTACCGCCTCAACGAACGCCACTACGGTGCGCTGCAAGGCCTCAACAAGACGGACATGGCCAAGCAGTACGGCGACGAGCAGGTGCTGATCTGGCGCCGCAGCTACGACACCCCGCCGCCCGCACTGGAGCCGACCGACCCACGCGGTCAGCGCAACGACCGCCGTTACGCCCACCTGAGCCCGGCACAGATCCCCCTGACCGAATGCCTGAAGGACACCGTGGCCCGTGTGGTGCCTTACTGGGAGCAGACCCTGGCGCCGGCCATCCGTTTGGGCCAGCGCGTGCTGATTTCGGCCCACGGCAACTCCATCCGCGCACTCATCAAGCATCTGGACGGCATCTCCGACGCCGACATCGTCCACCTCAACATCCCCAACGGCATCCCGCTGGTGTACGAGTTCGATGAGGCGATGCGCCCCCTGCGCCGCTATTACCTGGGAGACGCGGCAGCCGCAGAAGCCGCTGCGGCCGCAGTGGCCGGTCAGGGCAAAGCCTGAACCCCTGCACAGGACATCGCGGAACCGACACCGCCGACGCCCCTCCAAGGTGTATATTGCAGCGCAATGACCGGTGCACCCGGTTAAAGGTTGAGAGATGGGCCAGAAATTGAAAATCGCAGGTTGGGTGGCGATCGGCGCCTTGGCAGGTGCCCTCACCACGGTCCAGTTGCAGGCGGTGGCACGGGGCGCCATGTCGCCATTGCCGCTGGAGGAGCTTCAGCAGTTGGCCGCCGTCTTCGGCATGATCAAGACCGATTACGTCGAGCCGGTGGATGACCGCAAGCTCATCACCGACGCCATCTCCGGCATGGTTTCGGCCCTGGATCCGCACTCCCAGTACTTCGACGCCAAGAGCTTCCGCGAATTCCGCGAGGGCACCAGCGGGCGCTTCGTGGGCGTCGGCATCGAGATCACCATGGAAGACGGGCTGGTGAAGGTCGTCTCCCCGATCGAGGACTCCCCGGCCTTTCGCGCCGGGCTCAAGGCGAACGACCTCATCACCAAGATCGATGAAACCCCGGTCAAGGGCCTGACCATCAACGAGGCGGTTCGCCGCATGCGGGGCGAGCCCAACACCCGAGTGACGCTGACCATCTTCCGCCGCGACGAAAACCGCACCTTCCCGGTCACGATCACCCGCCAGGAAATCCGCACCCAGAGCGTGCGTGGACGCGTGGTGGAACCGGGTTACGCCTGGCTGCGTGTGTCCCAGTTCCAGGAACGCACGGTCGAGGACTTTGCACGCCGACTGGAGGCCATCTACCAGGAGCAGCCCGACCTCAAAGGTCTGGTCCTGGACCTGCGCAACGACCCGGGTGGCCTGCTGGACGCGGCCGTGGCCCTGTCGGCCGCCTTCCTGCCCGACAACGTGGTGGTGGTCACCACCAATGGCCAGCTCCCCGAGAGCAAGGCCACCTACCTCGCGTCCCCACGCTATTACCTGCGGCGTGGCCAGCAGGACCCGATTCGGCGGCTGACTGAAGCGACCAACGGGGTCTTCAAGACGATCCCTCTCGTGGTGCTGGTCAACGAGGGATCGGCGTCGGCCAGCGAGATCGTGGCGGGCGCCCTGCAGGACCACAAGCGAGCCACCGTCATGGGTAGCCAGACGTTCGGCAAGGGTTCGGTGCAAACGGTGCGCCCGCTGGGCCCCGACACCGGCCTGAAACTCACCACCGCCCGCTACTACACACCCAGCGGGCAGACCATCCAGGCGCGCGGCATTGTGCCCGACGTCTGGCTGGACGAAACCGCCGAAGGCAACCTGTTCTCGGCCCTGCGCACCCGCGAAGCCGATCTGGACAACCGCCTGGGCAACGGGCAGCCCCGCGAACTCACCGAAGCCGAACGCGCGGCCGAACGCCAGCGCGAACAGGAGCGCGAACAGGCCCGCCTGCGGCTGGAGGAAGAACAGCGCCGCAACCCCGGGCAGCGCCTGCTGCCCGAATTCGGCACCGACAAGGACTTCCAGCTCCAGCAGGCGCTGAACCAGCTCAAGGGCCTGCCCGTGATCGCAAGCCGCACGGCCACCGAACGCACCGAGCCCAAGGCCGAGAATTGAACGACGAGCAGCTGCTGCGCTACTCCCGCCACATCCTGCTCGATGAGCTGGGTGTCGAGGGCCAGGAGCGCTTGCTGGCCTCGCATGCCCTGGTGATTGGCGCCGGTGGGCTGGGTTCGCCGGTGGCCCTGTACCTGGCCAGTGCCGGGGTCGGGCGGATCACCCTGGTCGATCACGACGTGGTCGATGCCACCAACCTGCAGCGCCAGATCGCCCACAACCTGGAACGCGTCGGGCTGCCCAAGGCGCTCTCGGCCCGCACGGCCATGCAGGCCATCAACCCGGAGGTGCGCATCGATACGGTGCTGCAGCGCGCCGACGACGCCCTGCTCGACGCCCACGTGCCGAAGGTCGACGTGGTGCTGGACTGCACCGACAACTTCGCCACGCGTCACGCCATCAACCGGGCCTGTGTGCGCCACCGTGTGCCACTGGTTTCGGGGGCAGCCATCCGCTTCGACGGCCAGTTGTCGGTGTACGACCCGCGCGATGCCGCCTCCCCCTGCTATGCCTGCGTTTTCCCCGACACCGAAGGGTTGGAGGAGACGCGTTGCGCCACCATGGGCGTGTTCGCCCCGCTGGTGGGCATCATCGGCACCATGCAGGCGGCCGAGGCCTTGAAGCTGCTGTCCGGCATGGGTTCCCGGCTGGTCGGGCGCCTGCTCATGCT
>JAUVXK010000021.1 GCA_030603635.1 Burkholderiales bacterium
GAAGGCGTGGCCGCCAACGTGCAGCGCACCCGCGGCGCCATCGGCTACGTCGAATACGCCTACGCCAAGAAGAACAACATCCCCTACATGGCCGTGCAGAACGCGGCAGGCAACTTCGTGCGTCCTGACGAAACCACCTTCGCAGCTGCCGCCGCCGGAGTGGACTGGTTCAGCGTGCCGGGCATGGGCGTCTCCATGGTCAACCCCCAGGGTGCAAACTCCTGGCCCATCAGCACCGCCTCGTTCATCCTGATGTACAAGGAACCTGCCAACGTGGCCGAGAGCAACGAGGTGCTGAAGTTCTTCGACTGGGCGTTCAAAAATGGCCAGAAGATGGCTGTCGAGCTCGACTACGTGCCCCTGCCCGACAGCCTGACCAACGACATCCGCAGCAAGGTGTGGTCGCAGATCAAGCGCTGATCGTCATCTGAACGCTTGAACTCGCACCCGTCGGCCACTTTCAGCGGCCGACGGGTGTTTACGTGAAAAGGCATAGAAAATGGCGACAGGCGATCCCCCCGTGTCCATCAAGGCATCCATGAACAACGAAGACATGTCACACGAGACGGGTTCTGCCCGCATGGTGGCCATAGCTCGGCGCCAGCAGGTGCAGGACTTCTTCTTCCACCGCGTCACCCAACTGTTTTCCCTGCTGGTGCTGGCCGCCCTGGTCGGTATCATCGTGTCGTTGTTCATGAATGCATGGCCGGCATTCAAGGCGTTCGGTGTGCAATTCCTCTGGACCGTCGAGTGGGACGTGGTGAACGAGGAGTTCGGTGCTGCCATGGCCATCGTGGGCACGCTGCTCACGGCTGGCATCGCCATGCTGATCGCGGTGCCGCTGGCTTTCGGCATAGCCCTGTTCCTCACTGAAACCTGCCCGGTGTGGCTGCGACGCCCGCTGGGCACGGCGGTGGAGTTGCTGGCGGCCGTGCCGTCCATCATCTACGGCATGTTCGGCCTGTTCGTGTTTGCGCCGTTGTTCGCCGATTATTTCCAGGTGCCCTTGCAGCAGGTGCTTGGCGGCATGCCGATCATCGGCTCGCTCTTTGGCGGCGTGACCAACGGGTTGGGCATCCTCGCGGCCGGCATGATCCTGGCCTTCATGGTGCTGCCTTTTGTGGCGGCGGTGATGCGCGACGTGTTCGAGATCGTTCCGCCCATCCTGCGCGAATCGGCCTACGGTCTGGGTTGCACCACCTGGGAAGTGGTGCGCAAGGTGGTGCTGCCGTACACCCAGAAAGGCGTGATCGGCGGCGTGATGCTGGGTCTGGGCCGCGCGCTGGGCGAAACCATGGCCGTGACCTTCGTGATCGGCAACGCCAATCGGATGCCTACCTCGCTGTTCTCGCCTGGCACCTCCATCGCTTCCGTGCTGGCCAACGAATTCGGTGAAGCGTTCGAGATGCACATGCACACGCTGTTCGCTCTGGGTTTCCTGCTTTTCGGCATCACCTTCATCGTGCTGGCTCTGGCCAAGATCCTGGTCAACCGTGCGGAAAAGGCCAGAGGGGTCTGACATGGAATTCAATCAATCGCTCTACAACCGTCGGCGCCGCAGCAACGCCATCGGCCTGTTCCTGTCCATGACGGCCATGGCTCTGGGCCTGACCGTGCTGCTCTGGATTCTCTACGTGCTGTTCTACAACGGTTTTGCGGCCATCGACTGGGCGATGTTCACGCAGGACACCCCAGCTCCCGGATCCGAGGGGGGCGGCCTGCGCAACGCCATCGTGGGCAGTGCCATGCTGGTGGGACTGTCGGTGCTGGTGTCCACCCCGATCGGCATCCTGGCCGGCGTGTATCTGGCCGAATACGGCGACACCAGCAAGACGGCCGAAATCACCCGCTTCGTCACCGACATCATGCTGTCGGCCCCATCGATCGTGCTGGGTCTGTTCGTCTATGCCATCGCGGTGGCCACGGTGGGCAATTTCTCGGGTTACGCCGGCAGTCTCGCGCTCTCGCTGATTGCTGTGCCGGTGGTGGTGCGCACCACCGAAAACATGTTGCGGCTGGTGCCAGGCAGCCTGCGCGAGGCGGCATTTGCCCTCGGGGCCCCGCGCTGGAAGGTGGCCACCATGGTCACGCTGCGGGCCGCCAAGGCAGGCGTGATCACCGGTGTGCTGCTGGCCATCGCCCGCATCAGCGGCGAAACCGCGCCGTTGCTTTTCACCGCACTCAACAACCAGTTCTTCACCACCGACATGGGCGGCCCCATGGCCAACCTGCCCGTCTGGATCTACCAGATGGCCATGAGCCCGTTCGAGAACTGGAACCGTCTGGCCTGGGGTGGCGCCTTGATCATCACCATGACCGTGCTGATCCTCAACATCATCGCTCGCGTGCTGTTCCGCGAAAAAGTCAGCGCCTGACCTACGCTTACACAGGAAAACATCATGACTGAAACGGCTATCGCCCAGAAAAACGCCATCGAGGTGCGCAACCTCAACTTCTTCTACGGCAAGTTCCAGGGCCTCAAGGAGGTGAACCTCGACATCGTCGAGCGCAAGGTCACGGCGTTCATCGGCCCTTCGGGCTGTGGCAAGTCCACGCTGCTGCGCACGCTCAACCGCATGTACAGCCTGTACCCGGGCCAGCGCGCGGAAGGGCAGATCAATTTCTACGGCCAGAACATCCTCGACGACAAGCAGGACTTGAACCTGCTGCGCGCCCGCATCGGCATGGTGTTCCAGAAACCCACGCCATTTCCCATGACGATCTACGACAACATCGCCTTCGGGGTGAAGCTTTACGAAAACCTGAGCCGCTCCGAAATGGATGATCGCGTGGAATGGGCCCTGACCAAGGCCGCGCTGTGGAACGAGGTCAAGGACAAGCTCAACCAGAACGGTCTGAGCCTTTCGGGCGGTCAGCAACAGCGCCTGTGCATCGCACGCAGCGTGGCGGTGAAACCCTCGGTGTTGCTGCTGGATGAGCCGACGTCCGCACTGGACCCGATTTCCACGGGTAAAGTGGAGGAACTGGTGCACGAACTCAAGCAGGACTACACCATCGCAATCGTCACGCACAACATGCAGCAGGCCGCCCGCTGCAGCGACTACACCGCCTACATGTACCTGGGCGAGCTCGTGGAATACGGTGCCACCGAGCAGATCTTCTTCAAGCCCAAGCGCACCGAGACCGAAGACTACATCACAGGAAGGTTTGGTTGATCATGGCCGACAAACACCTCTCCAGCCAGTTCGATGCCGAACTGAGCAACATTTCCACGCGCGTGCTCGAGATGGGTGGCATCGTCGAGTCCCAGTTACGTCAGTGCATCTACGCGCTGCACCACCTGAGCGTCGAGACGGCCGACCAAGTGCTGGAGCTTGAGCAGCGCGTCAACCGCCTCGAGGTCGAAATCGACCACGACATCACCTCCACCATGAGCCGGCGCCAGCCGACAGCGCGCGATCTGCGGCTGCTGGTGGGCGTCTCGCGGGTGATTGTGAACCTGGAGCGCGCGGGGGACGAGGCGTCCCGCATCGCCCGCATGCTCAAATCGTTCGTCGAGGCGGGGGCACCCCGTTCGCTGCCGGTGGCCGACCTTGCCACCTCGACCCAGCACGCCACCGACCAGATGCACCAGACCCTCGATGCCTTTGCCCGACTCGATGTGCAGGCAGCGCTGGCCATCATCAACGAGGACGACCGCATTGACGCCGAGTACGAAGGCTACTTCCGCCAGCTCATCACCTACATGATGGAGGACCCGCGCACGATCAGCAGCAGCCTCAACCTGCTGTTCCTGGCCAAGGCCATCGAGCGGGTGGGCGATCATGCCAAGAACATCGCGGAAGCCACCATCTATGTGGTCAAGGGTGCGGATGTGCGCCACACCACGCCCGAACAGCGGGAGTCGGCGGTCCAATGAGAAAGCTGCCCCGTGTCCTGGTGGTCGAGGACGAGCCGGCCATCGCCGAACTCATCGCGGTCAACCTGCGCCACAACGGTTTTGCTCCCACCGTCGTGTTCGACGGTGAATCGGCGCAGCGCGAAGTGGACTCGGTGCTGCCGGATGTCGTCCTGCTTGACTGGATGCTGCCCGGCGAAAGCGGCGTGGCGCTCGCCAAGCGCTGGCGCCAGCAGGAACGCATGAAGACGGTTCCCCTGATCATGCTGACGGCCCGTACCGAGGAGACCGACAAGGTGCAGGGCCTGGATGCAGGTGCCGACGACTACGTGACCAAGCCGTTTTCCACGCAGGAACTGCTTGCTCGCATCCGCGCCGTGCTGCGTCGTCGGGCCCCCGAGGTCGTGAACGACGCGGTGCAGCTGGGTGATCTGGCCCTGGATGCGGCCACCTACCGCGTCACGCTCCAGGGACAGGAGCTCAAGATCGGCCCCACCGAATTCAAGCTGCTGCACTACCTGATGAAACACCCGGAACGGGTGCACACCCGTGGCTCACTGCTGGACCGCATCTGGGGTGACCACGTGTTCATCGAGGAGCGTACGGTGGACGTACACGTCAAGCGCCTGCGGGAATCGCTCGGCGTGGCAGGCGCTATGATTGAAACCGTGCGGGGTGCGGGCTACCGCATCACCGCCCAACCCCAAGCCCTCAAAGCCAAAAACGACCCCACCCCAGCATGATTCGCCGTCCCCTGGAACTGCTCGCACTCACACTGGCGGGGGGCTTGAGCGGGGCGTGGCTGGCCGAGGGTGAGTGGGCCCCGGTGCTGGGCTCGCTGGCCGGTGCAGCGATCTGGATCACGCTGGACAATGTGCGCGCGGCCCGGGTCCTGGCCTGGCTGCGCCACGGCCATGCAGTGCGCCCGCCTCAGACCTCGGCCGTCTGGGCCGAAGTGGTCGAGCGGGCCCGCAAGGGATTCAAGGCGCTCAACCGCAAGGCCCGAAAGAGCGATGTCCGGCTGCAGGAGTTTCTTGCGGCCATCCAGGCATCCCCCAACGGGGTGCTGCTGCTGAACCGCAACGCCGTCATCGAATGGTGCAACTTCACGGCGGCGCAGCATCTGGGCTTTGACTCCAAGCGCGATTTGCACCAGCAGATCCGCAACCTCGTGCGCGATCCGGTCTTCATCGAATACCTGAATCATGGGGACTACTCCCAACCGATCGAAATCGACGGGCGTGACGCCACGCCAGGGCACCCGCAGCGCATCTCCATCCATATACACGTCTACGGCAAGGGCCGCCGCCTCATGCTCACGCGCGACGTCACGGCTCTCGAACAGGCCGAGGCGATGCGCCGGGATTTCGTGGCCAACGTCTCGCACGAGATCCGCACACCCCTGACGGTGGTTTCCGGTTTCATCGAAACCTTGCTGAACCTGAATCTGTCTCCCGAAGAGCAGCGGCACTACCTGCAGCTCATGGACGTGCAGGCCCAGCGCATGCAAGGGCTGGTGAGCGACCTGTTGATGCTCTCCAGACTGGAGGGCAGCCCGGCCCCGGGCGGAAGCGAATGGGTCGGATCCCGTACCTTGCTGGAGCAGGTGGCGGGGGAGGCCCAGGCCCTGTCAGACGTGATCGGTGGCGGCGCTCATCGCATCGTCATCCTGCCTTGCGAACCGTTCGAGATAGCGGGCGCGCGCTCCGAGCTGGCCAGCGCCATGTCCAATCTGCTCAACAACGCGGTGCGCCACACACCAGCCGGCAGCGAAGTGCGTGCCGGCTGGCGTCTTACGGCAGAGGGTGGTGCCGAGTTCTTCGTTCAGGACAACGGTCCCGGCATCGCTCCCGAGCATCTGCCCCGTCTGACCGAACGCTTCTATCGTGTGGACCGAAGCCGTTCCCGTGAAACGGGGGGGACGGGGCTGGGTCTGGCGATCGTCAAGCACGTGGCTCAGCGACACGGGGGGCACATGCAGGTGGAGAGTACCCTGGGTCAGGGCTCAACTTTCACCATCACGCTGCCGCCGAGCCGGGTACTCGTGGCGTGAAGCGGAGGGCAGGGCCCTTCAGGGGGCCCGCTCGAACATCATCCATGTGTCCCGGTTGTCACGCAACCGTGCGATCTTCGTCATGAGACGCCACTCGTCCATTGCCACGGCGCCCTGCAGGCGCACGTAGTCCGCCGTATCCACCACCAGCCGCGAGCAGGTATGGATCTCCGTAGACGGTGCACGAACCACACGCAGTCCGCCGTGGTATTGCAGCCCGGCGATCTGCGCCTGGCTCAGTCCGAATGTCGCCACGCAGTCCCCCGCTGGAACGGCCGCAGCCACCCGCTCAGACATGGGGCGCTGTCCCATGCCGTGGTTCAGCAGGGGAAGCCACAGCGTCATCAGCAACACCCAGCACAGGGTACTGCCAGCGGCCGAGAGCACGAGGCTTTTCCAGATCGCCGGCCGATGCCGGCCAACACGCCAAGCCATGACCCCCAACCATCCCAGCGTCACCACCACCGCCGGCACAAAAGCGATCAGCTGGAAGGTGGGCTCGAAGTTCGGAGCCAGACGGGCCACGTTCGACGCTGGCTTGGCAGGGTTGCCGGTCATCATGGCGATCCAGACGGTCCAGATGATCACGGCCCCACCGGTGAAAAACAGCAGGGCAAACCAGTCGATCAATGCGGTGACGCTGCGTCGCAGCGTCGGCAGGGCGAAGGCGGCCAGCGCTGCAAGGGCGGGAAGCGCCAGCAGCAAGGTGCGATCACTGCCTCGTTGCCATCCCGTGGACAGCAGCACGGCCAGCACCCACAGGAAGGGCAGCAGCCAGTGGGTGCTGAGCCATTGCCGCCGCCACGACCACAGCGCCCACAGCGCCAGCAGGCCGATGGGCCAGGTGAACCAGACGAGCAGACGCCCGAGGCTGCGCCAGGCGTCGTAGCGTCCCCAATAGGCCAGCGAGGCATCGCGCCACCAGCCGCCTGGCCAGGTCCATCCATACACCAAGGCCGCAGCCGTGAGGGCCCCTACCGCACAGACCAGGAACACCCAACGGGGGGCGGGGGGAATAGCATCGGTCAGGGAGCCGAACGGGCGACGGCGAGACAGCGACTGAAGCGCACCCACCACCACGGGCAATGAGCCGATCAGCAAGGCCAGGCCTGGGGCGCCGCTGAGAGCGAGCCCCCAGGACGAGAGCCAGGACAAAGCCACCGTTTTCCAAGGATACCGTGCGTGTGTGCTGAAGCAGCGTGTCGCCGCATGAAACCCGACCGTTACAAAGGCAAGCCTGGCAGGATCGACACTCGTCTCGTGGGCCAGCATCGCCAGTCCCAGGCTGGCGATGAGTGCCAGCAAGGCAGCGTCTGCCATGGCCCGGGCGTAATCGACCGGGCGGGCCTCTCCGCCAAAGGCGAAACTCACGGGCTGGGCGCCGGGCGCGCGGGCCAGATGCAGAACCGCGTACCAGGTGCTGGCGAAGGTGACGCACAGCAGCAGGGCAAATGGTACCTTCGCGGCCAGATTGGCGGGCAGGATGGGCAACGCCTGGATTGCCCAGGCCCCGAGCCAATAGGGCAACCAGCCGGCTCTGGCGGGTGGCTCACCCAGCAGCGAAGGCGTCAGCCATGCCCCGATCGGTGCCTGAGCCAGTTCGAACATCACGCCGAAAGCCGCGAGATCCTCGTTGCGCCAGGGATCCCTGCCCAGAAAGCCGGGCACGATGTAGAACAGCCCCAGCAACACCAGCACCCACCGGGGCAGGCGGCGGGCGGCCAGTTGGGTGACGATGGCGGGGGTGGGGCGGATCACGCGAAAACTATAGCCTCTGGTGGCGACATTCCAACAAAAAAGCAGCCCGAGGCTGCTTCTTTGTGGAGGGCCGACGGAATTTACTTGGCGGCACGGGCAAAGCGGTTGCGGAATTTCTCCACACGGCCACCCATGTTGTCCACGCTCTTCTGCGTGCCGGTATAGAAGGGGTGCGATTCGCTGGAGGTATCCAGCTTGAACAGCGGCAGTTCACGGCCATCGTCCAGCTTGACGGTTTCCTTGGTGTTGACACAGGAGCGGGTCACGAACTGGAAGCCGTTGGACAGGTCCACGAAACAGACGTCGCGGTAGTTCGGGTGAATGCCTTCTTTCATTGCTGATTCCTCGTTGGAGCGGCAGCCGCAGCCAGCCCATCTGGCGCACTTTCCACAAAGCCTGTAATTGTAGCAGTTGTAGAGGGTGTGAATCAACCGCCTCGACGCATGAGGTCGAAGAACTCGTGATTGTTCTTGGTCTGGCGCATGCTCTTGAGCACCATCTCCATGGATTCGATTTCATCCATGTTGTACATGAACTGGCGCAGGATGCGGGTCTTTTGCAGGATTTCGGGCTGCAGCAGCAGCTCTTCGCGCCGGGTGCCGGAGCGGTTGAGCTGGATGGAGGGGAACACGCGCTTTTCGTAGAGGCGGCGGTCGAGGTGGATCTCGCAGTTGCCGGTGCCCTTGAATTCTTCGAAGATGACCTCGTCCATGCGACTGCCCGTGTCCACCAGCGCGGTGGCGATGATGGTGAGCGAGCCGCCTTCCTCCACGTTGCGAGCAGCGCCGAAAAAGCGCTTGGGGCGCTGCAGTGCGTTGGCGTCCACACCGCCGGTCAGCACCTTGCCTGAAGAGGGCAGCACGTTGTTGTACGCACGGGCCAGTCGGGTGATGGAATCCAGCAGGATGACCACGTCCTTCTTGAGCTCGACCAGGCGCTTCGCGCGCTCGATCACCATCTCCGCCACGTGCACGTGGCGGGCGGCGGGTTCGTCGAAGGTGGATGCGATCACGTCACCCTTGACGGTGCGTTGCATCTCGGTCACTTCCTCGGGACGCTCGTCCACCAGCAATACCATCAGCGTCACCTCAGGGTAGTTGGAGGTGATCGCGTGGGCCATCGACTGCATCATCACCGTCTTGCCGCTCTTGGGCGGAGCGACGATCAGGGCGCGCTGGCCTTTGCCGATGGGCGCGATGATGTCGATGACGCGGCCCGTGATGTTTTCCTCACCCTTGAAGGCGTCACGTTCGAGGCGCATCTGTTCCTTGGGAAACAGCGGCGTCAGGTTCTCGAACATGATCTTGTGCTTGTTCTGCTCGGGCGACAGGCCGTTGATCTTGTCGAGCTTGTTCAGGGCAAAGTAGCGCTCGCCGTCCTTCGGGGTGCGGACCTCGCCTTCGATCATGTCGCCCGTGTGCAGGTTGAAGCGTCGGATCTGGCTGGGCGAGATGTAGATGTCGTCCGTGGACGCGGTGAAGCTCGTGTCCATGTTGCGCAGGAAGCCGAAGCCATCGGGCAGGACTTCCAGAATGCCATCGGCAAACACCTGTTCGCCGGCCTTCGCACGCTTCTTGATGATGGCAAACATCAGCTCCTGCTTGCGCATGCGGCCGGTGTTTTCGATTTCGAGGGCTTCGGCCTGCTTGAGCACTTCGGAGACGTGCAAGGCCTTGAGTTCGTTCAGGTGCATGGAATCACTCCTGCAAGGAGTTGGTGCGGAAGGAGGGGGAGTGGGCCGCTCGCGGTGGTGCGCGGCAGCAGGCATCAAGCGGTCGTAACGCTCGTTGGGGGAATTATGACAGGAAAACGCGTGTGCCCGGGCATGGCGCCCGGGCAGCGGGGAATGCTCAGGCGAGCTGCTGGTCGATGAAGGCGGTCAACTGGGCCTTGCTCAGGGCGCCGACCTTGGTGGCGGCCAGTTGGCCGTCCTTGAACAGCATGAGCGTGGGAATGCCGCGAATGCCGTACTGGGCCGGCACATTGCGGTTCTCGTCGACGTTCATCTTGGCGACCTGCAGCTTGCCGTTGTAGCTGGTGGCCACTTCGTCCAGGATGGGAGCGATCATGCGACAGGGGCCGCACCATTCGGCCCAGAAATCGACCAGGACCGGCGCGCTGGATTTCACCACGTCAGCTTCGAAGGTTGCGTCGGTCACATGCTTGATCAGTTCATTGGCCATGAGAGTGTGCGCCTCTGTTCGTCTTGATACTCAGGAAAGGGGGTGACGAGCCTCGACCCCGGCACTGGCTACGCAGTTAGGGCTGCTTGGTTCCCCACCTGACCCGGTTGGCCGCTTCACCATGCGGGAAGGCCCGTCAGGAACGATTGTATGCGACAGATAGAATGCCTGCATGTCCTACGTTGTCCTGGCTCGCAAGTACCGCCCGAAGAACTTTGCCCAAATGGTGGGGCAGGAACACGTGGTGCAGGCCTTGACCAACGCCCTGACGACGCAGCGGCTTCACCATGCCTACCTGTTCACCGGTACCCGCGGTGTGGGCAAGACCACCGTCTCGCGCATCCTGGCCAAGTCGCTCAACTGCACCGGCCCGGACGGGCGGGGCAGCATCACGGCCACGCCCTGTGGTGTGTGCGACGCCTGCCGCGAAATAGACGCCGGCCGCTTCGTGGACTATACGGAACTCGACGCGGCCTCCAACCGCGGGGTGGACGAGGTCCAGTCCCTGCTCGAACAGGCGGTGTACAAGCCGGTGCAGGGGCGCTTCAAGGTGTTCATGATCGACGAGGTGCACATGCTGACCAACACGGCGTTCAACGCCATGTTGAAGACGCTGGAGGAGCCGCCGGAATACCTCAAGTTCGTGCTGGCCACCACCGATCCCCAGAAGGTGCCGGTGACCGTGCTCAGCCGCTGCCTGCAGTTCAACCTGCGCCCCATGGCACCCGATACGGTCCAGGAGCACCTGGCCCAGGTGCTGCAGGCCGAACAGGTGGCGTGCGACGAGGGCGCGTTGCGGATCCTGGCCCGGGCGGCCCGGGGTTCGATGCGTGATGCGCTCAGCCTGACCGACCAGGCCATCGCCTTTGGCGGTGGTGAATTGCGCGAGCCCGTCGTTCGGCAGATGCTCGGTGCGGTGGACCGTGGCCACGTGCGGCGGCTGATCGCGGCGCTGGCCAATGGCGACGGTGCGGGGGTGGTGGATACCGTGGACGAATTGCGCATCCAAGGCCACAGTGCCGTCTCCACGCTGGAAGAACTCACGGGTATGCTTCAGCGGATGGCCGTGCTGCAGGCTGTCCCGGCCCAGGTGCGGTCCGCCGACCCGGACGATGCCGAGTGCGCCAGGCTTGCCCAGAGCCTTCCGGCCGATCAGACACAGCTGCTCTACAGCCTGTGCCTGCAGGGGCGCACAGAACTGGGGCTCGCTCCCGACGAGTACGCCGCTCTCACCATGGTGCTGCTGCGTCTGCTGGCGTTTCAACCCGATCTGGCGGAAAAAAAAAGCCTGAAACGCCTCTCTCCTGAGCCAATTGGGGCGGCGGAGCCTGAGTCTGCGCCGCCACCAGAGCTGGCTCCGTCGCCGAAAACGGCACCCCTTCCACCCCCCGAACCTGAGGCAGAACCCATTGCGTCACCGCCCGCAACGCGGCCGGCACCCAAGACCGAGCCCACGATGGCACCCATGTCCGACGATCTCCCTGGCTTCTGGCATCGCGTGGTCTCGGATCTGATCGAACGCGAATCGGTGACGGCACTCGTGCGGGAACTGGCGCTGCAGTCCCAACTGGTCCAGCGCACGAGCGACTGCTGGACCCTGCGCATCGGCAATCCTGCCCTGGCCCAGGCCGGTTCGCGTGAGCGGCTTCAGGCGGCGCTGCGGGAAAACGGCCACGCGGTCGAACTCGAGGTGGAAGTCGGCAGCGTGCAGGACACACCCGCGCGCCGCAACACCGCCGCCGCCGAGGCACGATGGCGCGCGGCCGAGCAATCCCTGCTGGCCGATCCGTTCGTGCAGTCGATGATGCGCGATTTTGGCGGCAAAATCGTGCCCGGCAGCATTCAGGCGCTCTGAGCGCCACAACCCCCATACACAAGGAACCCCATGTTCAACAAAGGACAACTGGCCGGCCTCATGAAGCAGGCCCAGGCCATGCAAGACAACCTCAAGAAGGCTCAGGACGAACTGGGCAACATCGAGGTGACCGGCGAGTCCGGTGCTGGCCTCGTCAAGGTCGTCATGACGTGCAAGCACGATGTCAAGCGCGTCACCATCGATCCCAGCCTGCTGGCCGATGACAAGGACATGCTGGAAGACCTCGTGGCCGCCGCCTTCAACGCGGCCGTGCGCAAGGCCGAGGAAACCACCCAGGAGAAGATGGGCAAGATCACCGCCGGCATGCCAGGCCTGCCCGGTGGCATGAAGTTCCCCTTCTGAGTTGGCCATGGCACGGGCGCTGGACCAACTGATCACCGCTCTCCAGCGCCTGCCCGGTGTCGGTGTGAAGTCGGCGTCCCGGATGGCCTACCATCTGCTGCAGAACGATCCGCTAGGGGCTGGACAACTGGCTCAGGCTTTGATGCGGGCCACCGCCGAGGTCCGGCACTGTCGGTTGTGTCATACCTTCACCGAAACCGACGTCTGTGACACCTGCGCCGACCCGCAGCGCGACGGCGGGCTCCTTTGCGTGGTTGAGACACCCGCCGACCAGGCCGCCCTGGAGCGTACGGGTATCTATCGGGGACGTTACTTCGTTCTGATGGGCAAGCTCAGCCCCCTCGGCGGCATCGGTCCACAGGAGATCGGTCTGGACAAGCTGCTGGAGCGACTGGCCGGAGAGGTCGCCGAGCCGGTGCGCGAGGTTGTGCTGGCCACGAGTTTCACGGCCGAGGGGGAAGCGACCGCGCACGTGATCGGTCAACTTGTCCGCTCCCAGGGCATCAGGGTGACCCGGCTGGCGAGGGGAGTGCCTGTGGGCAGCGAGTTGGAGTACGTGGACCTGGGGACCATTGCACACGCCTACGCCGATCGTCGCTGACTTGATGACCCCGGGTTCCCCCCATCCTCGTTAACCCGCTCGGGATCAGCCCGGGTGGCGCGAACTCCCGCGCGTGACTATCCTAGGGTCAGGCGGCTTGGGCTGCCGGTGCGCAGGAAGGGGGTTTCGGTGCGGCTGTCGCGACGTGTCTGGTTGCAGGGGGCGGCGTCCTTGACGCTGGCACCAATGCTGTCCGTGAGCGCCCAACCGGCAGCCGTGGACATCCAGGTCCAGGGCGTGGATCGCATTCAGCAGCTCCCACTGGTCCTCGCGGACCGTCTCGGTTTCTTCCTGTCCGAAGGCCTCAAGGTCAGCTTGACGCCGGTTCCGGCCGAAAGGCGAACCCTCGAAGAGGTCGCCCGCTGGTCGACCGGGGTGTTTGCCGGCAGCTTCGAGCGCACGCTCTACCTCAATGCCACGGGTCGCTCGCACCAGGCATTCGTCCTCCTGTCCCGTTCCCCACAGAAGGTGTTGGGCACCTCGGCCATTCACATGCCTGCTGGGCAGGGGGTGTCGGACCTGGCCGGTGCACAGATCGGCATCCAGGGCGCCGGAACGGCCTCGGAACGCGTCGCCCAATGGGTGCTGTTGCGCGCCGGACTCAAGACGACGGATGTGCAACTCGTCGAACTGCGAGACCCTGGACAGGCCATGGCTGCCCTCAATTCGGGCACGGTCGATGCCCTGTGCTACGGCGATCCGGTGATCACCCGACTTGAAATGGCCGGTGTGCTGCGCGTATTGACCGACACCCGCACCCTCCGGGATACGGAGATGGTGTTCGGTGGGCCGATCGCCTGCGCCTGTCTCAGTGCGCCGACGACGTTCATCGACGCCCACCCGCAGGTGGTGCAAGGTCTGACCAGCGCCATCGTGCGCAGTCTGGTCTGGCTGCGAACGGCGGGCCCGTCGGACCTGATGCGGCATGTGCCCGAATCGTTCATGCACGGAGACCGGTCGTTGTTCCTGGAAATGTTCCATCGGTCGCGGGAGTCCCTGGCTCTCGACGGGCTCATGCCGGATGGGGCCCCCCTGAATGTGATGCGGGCGCTGGATCGGTTGCGTCTGCCGATCGAGTGGCAGGGCGTCCAACCTCAGGGCACCTACACGAACAGATTTGCCCAGCGGGCCCGCCAGCAATGGCGGGCATGAGTCGGGGGGCTGCCTTCGCATAAGATCGGTGACATGTGCCCGATGCCCACCGACGACCCGCTGTACCAGCGGCTTCAAACCCTTCATTCGCTGCTCCATCATCACGCCCACCGTTACTACGTGCTCGACAGCCCTGAGGTGCCGGATGCGCAGTACGACGCCTGGTTCCAGGAGCTGCAGGCCATCGAGGTCCAGCATCCGGAGTGGCGCACGCCCGACTCCCCCACCCAGCGCGTCGGGGGGCGGGTGCTCGACGGCTTCGACACCGTTCGCCATCGGGTGCCCATGCTCAGCATCCGCACCGAAACCGATACCGAGGCCAGCGGTGCCGTGGCGTTTGACACCCGCATCCGCAAGGAGCTCGAACTCACCGACGACACTGCGCCCGTCGAATATGTGGCTGAGCCGAAGTTCGACGGTCTTGCGCTGAGCCTGCGTTACGAGTCGGGGGTACTCGTCCAAGCCGCGACGCGGGGCGATGGCGAGGTCGGCGAGGACGTGACGCAGAACGTGCGCACCATCGGCCAGATTCCGCTGCGACTCGATGGACGCCAACGGCCCGTTCCGGCCGTACTGGAAGTGCGTGGCGAGGTCTACATGCGGCGCGACGATTTCGAGGCCCTGAACGAACGCCAGCGCCAGCGCATCGCCTGCGGCGCCAAGGGCGAGAAAACCTTCGTGAATCCCCGCAACGCAGCCGCTGGGGCGATCCGCCAGCTGGACCCCCAGATCGCTGCCTCGCGTCCACTCAGTTTCTTTGCCTATGGCTGGGGCGAGATGTCTGCTCCGGAACAGGGGGACCCCGCATTCGTCACCCATTTCGATGGCCTTATGGCCCTGAACGCCTGGGGGCTTCCCGTGTCGGATCTGGTGCAGCGTTGCGCTGGAGCCGACGCCCTGGTGGCCTATCACCGCCACATTGGCGCGCTGCGCGACCGGTTGCCGTTCGACATCGACGGTGTCGTCTACAAGGTCAACCGGCTCGACTGGCAGAAACGGCTGGGTTTCGTCACCCGCGAGCCGCGCTGGGCCATTGCCCACAAGTACCCGGCCCAGGAGCAGATGACCACCGTGCTCGACATCGACGTGCAGGTCGGCCGCACGGGCAAGCTCACGCCCGTCGCCAAGCTCGCCCCGGTGTTTGTGGGAGGGGTGACGGTCACCAACGCCACGCTGCACAACGAGGACGAGGTGTTGCGCAAGGATGTCCGGATCGGCGACACGGTGATCGTGCGCCGCGCCGGCGATGTGATTCCCGAAGTCGTCTCGGTTGTGACGTCTGCCTCCTCTCCGGTACGCGGTCCGGTGTTTCGCATGCCAGTCGCCTGTCCCGTGTGCGGGAGCGCTGTGGTCCGCGAAACCGGCGAGGTCGATCACCGCTGCACCGGCGGGTTGTACTGTTCGGCGCAGCGCAAACAGGCGATCCTGCACTACGCCCAGCGGCGCGCCATGGACATTGAGGGTCTGGGTGAAAAACTGGTGGATCAGCTCGTGGATGCCCGGATCATCCATGGCCTCCCTGACCTCTACCGGCTGGGCCTGTCCTCGCTGGCAGGGCTGGATCGCATGGCTGAAAAGTCCGCAGGCAATCTGCTGGAGGCGCTGGAGCGTTCCAAGCGCACCTCGCTGGCGCGCTTCCTGTACGCGCTCGGCATCCGCCACGTAGGAGAGGCCACCGCCAAGGACCTGGCGCGACACTTCGGCAGTTTGGACCCCGTCATGGATGCCAGCGTCGACGAGCTGCTCCAGGTGCGAGATGTGGGACCGGTGGTGGCACATAGCATACACACCTTCTTCGCACAGCCGCACAACCGGGAAACCGTCGAGCAGTTGCGCGCCTGTGGCGTCCACTGGGACGACGAAGCCGGCACCGGCTCCGCACCCCAGACCCTCCAAGGCCAGACCTTTGTGCTCACCGGTACCCTGCCCACGCTTTCGCGCGATCAGGCCAAGGCCCTGATCGAGTCGGCCGGCGGCAAGGTCAGCGGATCGGTGAGCAAGAAGACGGATTTCGTCGTGGCCGGTGCGGAGGCGGGCAGCAAGCTCGAGAAGGCCCAGGCGCTCGGGGTGGCCGTGATCGATGAGGCTCGGCTGCTGGTTCTGGCCAGTGGCGATGCTGCGCCGTGATCAATCCTTGAAACGGTAGTGGTCGCGATTCAACACAGCGGCCACCGCCGTCACTTCTTCCGGAAACATCTGGAAGTTGAGGGCGGAATTGCATTGTTCCACCATGCCGCGCAGCAGTCCGGCGTTGGCGATCACGCCCAGGGGGCGGTAGATGGCGCTGCCGTCACCGCCCACTTTTTCGGCGTGGCATTGGGCGCATTGGTGCTGCGTGATCAGCTCTTCACCCAGTTTCAGGTCGGCCCCCTGGAAGAGGGACGCTCCCTGCGCCTGCGCGGTTCGGTGGGCCAGTACCCCTGCAAAGAGAATGGATGCAGCCAGGCTGAACAGGATGGGGCGCAGCCAAGACTCTGGTCGTGCAGCCCGAATGGCGTGAGGGGTGGAATGGTGGCTGTGCATGGGGCCTTCTTGCCTGAGTGGGATCAATCCTGAGGATCACCATACCGCCCCATGCCAGGGAAGGGCACCGGGGATACCCTGAGGGCCTCAGGGGCCTTCGAGCGCGGCGAGAAGATCGGTGGTCATCTGGGCCTGCTGCTTGTAGGTGTGAAGCCCGGGTCCGCTGATCAGGAAGGTGTCCTCCACCCGCTCGCCCAGGGTGGTCACCTTGGCCAGCTGCAGGTTGACGTGATGCCGGGCCAGCACCCGGGCGATGCTGTAGAGCAGGCCATTGCGGTCACTGGCCGACACGCTGAGCAGCCAGTGCTGGCCCTTGTCGTCAGGTTGCAGTTCCACGCGTGGCGTGACCGGGAAGCTGCGCACCCGGCGCGACAGGCGCCCCCGGCTCGGTGGAGGAAGTGGTCCCGAGGCGGTGATGGCGGCCGGCAGCTCGTTTTCCACCATGGCGATCAGCTCCCTATGGTGTTCCGACAGGCTTGTCGTGATGACCTGAAAGGTGTCGAGGGCGTAGCCATCGAGGGTGGTGTGCACCTTGGCGTCCAGAATGCTGAAACCTGCGGTATCGAAGTAGCCGCAGATGCGGGCGAACAGGTCGGCCTCGTCGCGCGAGTAGACGAGCACCTGAAGGCCCTCGCCCACGAGCGAACGGCGGGCCCGCACGACGGCTGAAGGCCCTTCCGCCGTATCCGCATGCGACAGTGCCCGCGTCACATGCCTCGTGTGCCAGGCAATCTCGTCCGCGGAATGGCGCATGAAATAGCTCACGTCAAGCTGATCCCACAGGCGCTTATGGGCCTGGTGGGGCAGGGCATGCAGAGCCAGTGTGGTCAGTGCTTCGCGCTTGCGGGCCTCGATCTCGGCTCCGGGATCGGCGGCCGCCCCCCCGAGCACCCGAACGGTGGAACGGTAGAGGTCTTCGAGCAGTTTGCCTTTCCAGGCGTTCCATACCTTGGGGCTGGTGCCACGAATGTCGGCCACGGTGAGCAGGTACAGCCCCGTCAAGCGACGCTCGGAGCCCATCCGGCGTGCAAAGGCAGCGATGACGTCGGGGTCGCTCAGGTCTTCCTTCTGCGCTATCCGGCTCATGGTGAGGTGCTCGGCGACGAGGAACTGGATCAGTTCGGCATCGGCTCGGGAAATGCCATGCTGCCGCGCGAAGGCGGCCACATCGGCGGCGCCGAACTCGGAATGGTCGCCGCCCCGGCCCTTGGCAATGTCATGAAAGAGCGCCGCCACGTAGAGCAGCCAAGGCTTGTCCCAGCCGGCGGCCAGCCGAGCGCAGAACGGGTATTCGTGGGCATGCTCGGGTATGAAAAAGCGCCGAACGTTGCGCAGGACCATCAGGATGTGCTGGTCCACGGTGTAGACGTGGAACAGGTCGTGCTGCATCTGCCCGACGGTGTTGCGGAACACCCAGAGGTAGCGTCCGAGCACGGAGGTTTCGTTCATCAGCCGGAAGGCGTGTGTGATGCCCTCGGGTTGCTGCAGGATGGCCATGAACGTCCGGCGGTTGACCGGATCGCGCCGGAAAGCGGCGTTCATGATCGGACGGGCGTTGTAGAGAGCGCGCAGCGTACGGGCCGACAAGCCCTTGACCCCCAGTGTGCGCTGGTAGATCAGAAACGTTTCCAGAATGGCATGCGGTTCGCGCAGGTACAGGTCGTCGCTGGCCACCTCGAGCATGCCGGCTTTTTCCAGGAAGCGCTCGTTGATGGGCCGCATGGGAACGGGGTCGCCGCACTCGTCGCTGGCCATTCGCTCCTGGATGTTGAGCAGCAGGATCTGGTTGAGCTGGGTAACGGCCTTGGCCGCCCAGTAATAGCGGCGCATCAGCGCCTCGCTGGCCCGACGCGCCTTCTTGGCACTGACGACCTGGGCATTGGTGTCAGGGGCCACGATGGCCTTGTAGCCAAACGACTCGGCCAGCGCCGTCTGCACGTCGAACACCAACCGGTCTTCCCGCCGTCCGGTGAGGACGTGAAGCCTGGCACGCACCAGGCTGAGGAAGGCTTCATTGGCCTTGAGCTGGCGAACTTCAAGCGGTGTGGCCAGCCCGCGCTGGGCCAGTTCATCCCAGGAGCCGCCCAACCCGGCGGCCTTGGCGATCCACAAGACGATCTGCAGGTCGCGCAGCCCCCCGGGCGATTCCTTGCAGTTGGGTTCGAGGGCGTACGGGGTGTTTTCGTACTTCTGATGCCGCTGGCGCATTTCCAGTTTCTTGGACTGCCAGAATGCCTTGGGGTCGATCGATTCACCGACCCGCCGGGCCAGCCGCTCGAACAGGGGCCGGTGACCGGCGATCCAGCGGCATTCCAGGAGCGCCGTCTGGACCGTGACATCGGCGGTGGCTTCCGTCAGGCACTCGTCCACGGTTCTCACGCTGGAGCCGATTTCCAGACCGGTGTCCCAGCACTGGCTGATGAAGCGTTCCAGCGCGGCTCGAATCTCGGGTGACCCATCCAGCGTGACGCTCTCGGGGAGCAGCACGAGCACATCCACGTCGGAGTAGGGAAACAGTTCCCCGCGACCGTAGCCCCCGACCGCCACCAAGGCAAACCCCGATGGCAGGCGGGCTTCCCGCCACAGGGCCTTGAGTGTCTGGTCGGTCAGTCGGCTCAGGCGCCGGAGCTGGGCAAGGATGGCCCGGGCACCGCCCTTGAGGTGGGCGATTCGGTCCAGGACGGTCGCCTTGCCTTCACGGTACTGAAGGCGCAGGGCGCTCGACAGGGGGTTGGCGGCGACGTCCATGCGATGGCGACTCAGACTGTGGGAGGACTCACGAACGAGGGGGGAGGGGGGGTGCCGGCGGAGCGGGTCAACACCTCGTAGCCTGTGGGTGTGCACAGCACCGTGTGTTCCCACTGGGCAGACAGGGAGCGGTCCTTCGTGACGATGGTCCAGCCATCGCCCATTTCGCGGATCTCGCGCCGGCCCTGGTTGATCATCGGCTCGATGGTGAAGGTCATGCCGGCCTCGATCGTCATGCCCGTGCCGGGTTTGCCGTAGTGAAGGATCTGCGGGTCCTCATGGAACTTCTGGCCGATGCCGTGGCCGCAGAACTCGCGCACCACCGAATAGCCCGCAGCCTCGGCATACTGCTGGATGGCGTGGCCGATGTCCCCCAGGCGCACCCCTGGGCGCACTTTCTCAATGCCTTTCCACATGGCCTCGTAGGTCACGGTGCAGAGCCGGTGCACGGGCGTCGGAGCCTCGCCGATGATGAACATGCGGCTTGTGTCGCCGTGCCAGCCGTTCTTGATCACGGTGATGTCGATGTTGACGATGTCGCCCTTCTTCAGCGGCTTGTCGTTCGGGATGCCGTGGCAGATGACGTGATTGACCGACGTGCAGATGCTCTTGGGATACGGGATGTAGCCGTTGGGCGCGTAGTTCAGTGGCGCGGGGGTCGCCTGCTGGACGTTGACGATGTAGTCATGTGCCAGACGGTCGAGCTCGTTGGTCGTGACGCCCGGGCGCACGAAGGGTGTGAGGTGGTCCAGCACTTCGCTGGCGAGGCGGCCGGCGAGGCGCATGCCCTCGATGCCGGCTGCGTCCTTGATCGTGACGGTCATGACGGTACAGGTAAACCCAGGTGGCCTGCCCGGAGGGGATCGAACCCCCGACCCACGGCTTAGAAGGCCGTTGCTCTATCCAACTGAGCTACGGGCAGTGGCTGCAAGAAACAAAAGGCCCAATGGATGGGCCTTGATTGTGCGCTTGACGCAAAAAACTTGGTCGGAGCGGCGGGATTCGAACTCGCGACCCTCTGCTCCCAAAGCAGATGCGCTACCAGGCTGCGCTACGCTCCGACACAGGGCGCATTGTAGCCGCACAATCCCGCCTGCCCGGCCAGACCGTCATCTTTTCTTGGCGTACTGCTGTTTGCCGAACAGCACCTCCCGGGCCTTGTCGTCGGTCAGGGGCTTGCGTGCATCGGCCAGGACGGCCACGCCACGCTGGACGGCCGGGCGTTCGGCGATCCTGTCGAACCAGACCTTCAGTTCGGGGTGGTCGGCCCAGTCGATGCCCTGGTTCTGCCAGCTGCGCAGCCAGGGAAAGACAGCGATGTCGGCGATGCTGTAATTCCGTCCCCCGAGGTAGGGGCTGGTCTTGAGGCGCTCGTTCATCACGCCATACAGCCGCTTGGCCTCGTTGGTGTAACGGTTGACGGCGTATTCGATCTTTTCCGGGGCATAGATGCGGAAATGGTGAGCCTGCCCCAGCATGGGGCCGACACCCCCCATCTGGAACATCAGCCACTGAAGGACCTCGAACTTTTGCCGATCGGTCTTGGGAAGCAGTTTGCCGAATTTCGCGGCCAGGTACAGGAGGATGGCGCCCGACTCGAACAGCGCGATCGGCCGGCCGTCCGGTCCCTCGCTGTCCACCAGCGCAGGAATCTTGTTGTTCGGGCTGATGCGCAGGAACTCGGGGCTGAACTGCTCGCCGGCACCGATGTTGACCGGGTGTACCTGCCAGTCGCGGCCCAGCTTCTGGCCGCACTCCTCCAGCATGATGTGCACTTTGTGGCCGTTGGGTGTAGGCCAAGAATAGACGTCGATCATGTGAACCTATCGGGGTGGTTGGGTCTCAAGGATGCTAGCGCATGCGGCCTAGGAGCGTCGGGCACGGAAAATGCTGCAATGCACGCACAAAGATGTTACAATGCGTGCTTCACGACCAAATGGGCGGGTTTTCACCGGCCCATTTTTTTTGGTCGATCTGTTTTTTGCTCCGTGACAGCGGCATTCACGGGGCCTGATGGGTGGACATGTCCTGGCAGCAAACTCTTGAGCAGACGGTGACCGGCCTCGGTTACGACCTGGTGGACCTGGAGCGGTCCGCCGGTGGGCTGCTGCGCGTCACCATCGATTTTCCGTGGGAGCCGGCCTTGGCGCAGCAGCGTTTCGTCACGGTCGAGGACTGCGAGCGCGTGACCCGGCAGCTCCAGTTCCTGCTGGAAGTCGAGAACGTCGACTACAAGCGGCTGGAGGTGGGTTCTCCTGGCATCGACCGGCCGCTGCGCAACGAGGCGGACTTCGGGCGCTTTGTCGGCGAGGTGGTCGACATCACCCTCAAGCAGCCCATCGGTGAAGCCGCCGCAACCGGCATGGCGGTGAACCGCAAGAAATTCCGTGGCGTGCTGGAGCGCGCGCCCGACGGCAACTGGCAGGTGGTATGGAGCGACGCTCCCGAACCCAAGCCGGGCCAGCGTGTCAGCAAGAAGGCGAAGCCGGTGCCCATGAATGTGCTCGGCTTTCGCCTCGACGAAATTCGGGAGGCCAGGCTGGCCCCCATCGTGAACTTCAAGGGTCGTGGCGCCGCCGGTGCGCCCACCCCACAGGACATGACCCCTACAACAGCGCAGCAGACTGGAAAGGCAGGCGAGTGAAATGAACCGCGAAATGTTGATGTTGATCGATGCGATCTCCCGCGAGAAGAACGTGGAACGCGACGTCGTTCTCGGAGCGGTGGAATCGGCACTTGCCTCCGCCACCAAGAAGCTGCACAAGGGAGAGGTGGACATCCGTGTCTCCATCGATCCCGATACCGGCGCCTATGAAACCTTCCAGCGCTGGCTGGTGGTCCCCGATGAGGCCGGTCTGCAAAACCCCGATGCCGAAGAGATGTATTCCGACGCCATTGAAGACCACCCGGGCATCCAGGTGGGCGACTACATCGAGAAGCAGATCGAGTCCGTGCCGATCGGCCGCATCGGTGCCATGGCCGCCAAGCAGGTCATTTTGCAGCGCATCCGCGACGCCGAGCGCGAGATGCTGCTCAACGATTTCATGAGCCGTGGCGACAAGATCTTCGTCGGCACCGTCAAGCGTCTGGACAAGGGTGACGTGATCGTCGAGAGCGGTCGGGTCGAGGGGCGTCTGAAGCGCGGCGAGATGATCCCGAAGGAAAATTTCCGCTCCGGCGACCGTGTGCGCGCCATGATCATGGCCGTCGATCTGACCCTGCGCGGTGCCCCGATCCTGCTGTCTCGCTCCGCACCGGAGTTCATGATCGAGCTTTTCCGCCAGGAAGTGCCGGAGATCGAGCAGGGCCTTCTCGAAATCAAGTCCTGCGCCCGCGACCCTGGCTCGCGTGCCAAGATCGCCGTGCTGAGCCACGACAAGCGCATCGACCCGATCGGTACCTGCGTGGGGGTGCGTGGTTCGCGCGTGAACGGTGTGACCAATGAACTTGCCGGCGAGCGCGTGGACATCGTGTTGTGGAGCGACGACCCTGCGCAGTTCGTCATCGGTGCGCTGGCCCCGGCCAATGTGCAGTCCATCGTGGTGGACGAGGAGCGTCATGCCATGGACGTGGTGGTGGACGAGGAAAACCTGGCCATCGCGATCGGCCGAGGCGGCCAGAACGTGCGCCTGGCCTCGGATCTCACCGGCTGGAAGATCAACATCATGACCGCCGACGAATCCGCCCAGAAACAGGCGGAAGAGGCGAACGCGATCCGCAACCTGTTCATGGCCAAGCTGGATGTGGACGAAGAAATCGCCAACATCCTGATCGAAGAGGGTTTCACCAGCCTTGAGGAGGTGGCCTACGTGCCGCTGCAGGAAATGCTGGACATCGAGTCGTTCGATGAGGACACCGTCAACGAACTGCGCGCCCGTGCAAAGGATGCGCTGCTGACGATGGAGATCGCGAAGGAGGAAAGCGTGGAGGAAGTGTCCCAGGATCTGCGTGACCTGGAAGGCCTCAATGTGGACCTGATCGCCAAGCTGGCCGATGCCGGCGTCCATACCCTCGACGACCTGGCCGACCTGGCCACCGACGAGCTCACCGAAATCACCGGGCAGACGGCCGAGGAAGCGACGGCCCTGATCATGAAGGCGCGCGAACACTGGTTCACCGGTGACGACGCGAAAGCGCAATCCTGATCGCGGAGGCCTCACGGAGTCATTCATCTATGTCAAGCAATACCGTCGCAGAATTCGCCGCCGAACTGAACAAACCCACGTCCCTGTTGCTGGAGCAACTTGCCAGCGCGGGCGTGCACAAGGATGCCGGCACGGACCCCCTGTCGGAGTCCGACAAGCAGCATCTGCTCAACTACCTCAAGGCCAGCCACGGCACCGCCAGCGGTGAGCGCAAGAAGATCACGCTGACCAAGAAGTCCACCACCGAAATCAAGCAGGCCGACGCCTCGGGGCGTGCCCGCTCGATTCAGGTGGAAGTGCGTAAGAAACGGACCTTCATCAAGCGCGATGACGAGCCCGCCACCCTCGCAGAAAACCCTGCAGCTGCTGTGATCGACGACGGTGAACTCGCTCGCCGCGAGGAAGAAGCCCGTCGTCAGGCCGAACTCCTGCGCCGCCAGGAAGAAGAATTGGCGCAGCGTCGCAAGGAACGTGAGGAGGCTGAGGCCCGCGCCGCCGCCGAGGCGCAGCGCCAGCGTGAGGAGGCTGAGGCCCGCGCTGCCGCCGAGCAACTGGCCCGCGAGCAGGCAGCCACCACGGCTGCCGCGGACATCCCCGCGCCTGCCCCGGCCGTCAACGTGGCCGAGCAGCAGGCCCAGGCCGAAGCTCAGGCTGCCCAGGCCCGTGCCCGAGAGGAAGCTCAGCAGCGTCTGGCCGCCGAGAAGGCCGATGAGGAGCAGCGTGCCCGTGAGCTGGACGAGCGGCGCCGCAAGGCCCTGGCGGAGGCGGAGGCCATTCGCGCCATGATGGCGGCTCCGAAAAAGGTGCTGGTGGCCAAGAAGCCCGAGGAGCCCAAGCCCGCCGAGGCGAAGCCAGGCATCAAGGGAACGCTGCACAAGCCGGCGAACACCCCGGCCAAGGCCCCACCCGGTGCACCGGGTGCCGGCAAGAAAGAAGTGAAGTCCGAAGCCTTGTCCTCCACCTGGAAGGACGAGGCAGGCAAGAAAAAGGAACTCAAGACACGTGGCGACACCGGGTCTGCGGGCCGCGGCGGCAGCAACTGGCGTGCGGGACCGAAAGGCGGCAAGCGCGGCGGTCGTGACGACCGGGAAGCCTCGTTTCCCGCGCCGGCCGAGAACAAGGTTGTCGAGGTCCATGTGCCCGAAACCATCACCGTGGCCGAACTGGCACACAAGATGGCGGTCAAGTCGTCCGAGGTCATCAAGCAGCTCATGAAGCTGGGCCAGATGGTCACCATCAACCAGTCACTCGATCAGGACACTGCCATGATCGTGGTGGAAGAGCTGGGACACAAGGCCGTGGCCGCTGCACTGGATGATCCGGAGGCCTTCACCGAAGAGGAAGTGTCCTCCGCAAACGCCGAACTCATGCCGCGCGCCCCGGTAGTGACGGTGATGGGCCACGTGGATCACGGCAAGACCTCGCTCCTCGACTACATCCGACGCTCCAAAGTGGCGGCAGGCGAGGCCGGCGGCATCACCCAGCACATCGGTGCCTACCATGTCGACACCCCGCGCGGCATGGTCACCTTCCTGGATACACCCGGCCACGAGGCGTTCACCGCCATGCGCGCCCGTGGTGCCCAGGCCACCGACATCGTCATCCTTGTCTGTGCGGCCGACGACGGCGTGATGCCCCAGACCAAGGAGGCCATCAAGCATGCCAAGGCGGCGGGTGTGCCCATTGTGGTGGCCATGACCAAGGCCGACAAGCCTGAAGCCAATATTGAGAAGGTCAAGGCCGAACTCGTGGCCGAGGAAGTGGTGCCAGAGGAATTCGGCGGCGACTCGCCCTTCATTGCCGTGTCGTCCAAGACCGGCATGGGTATCGATGACCTGCTGGAAAACGTGCTGTTGCAGGCTGAGGTGCTGGAACTCAAGGCGCCGGTCGAAGCCCACGCCAAGGGTCTGGTGATTGAAGCCCGTCTGGACAAGGGGCGTGGTGCCGTCGCCACCGTGCTGGTGCAGTCCGGTACGCTCAAGGTGGGCGACGTGGTGCTGGCAGGCCAGACGTCTGGCCGCGTGCGCGCCATGCTCGACGAGAACGGCAAGCCGACCAAGGAAGCCGGCCCGTCTATCCCGGTGGAAATTCAGGGCTTGGCCGAGGTGCCGCAGGCCGGTGACGACTTCATGGTGCTGGCAGATGAGCGCCGCGCCCGTGAAATCGCGACCTACCGCGCTGGCAAGTTCCGTTCCACCAAGCTGGCCAAGCAACAGGCCGCGAAGCTGGAAAACATGTTCGCCGACATGCAGGCGGGCGAAGTCAAGACCTTGCCCATCATCATCAAGGCGGACGTACAGGGCTCGCAGGAAGCGCTGGCATCGTCGCTGCTCAAGCTCTCGACCGACGAGGTCCGGGTGCAGCTGGTTTATGCCGGTGTGGGTGGCATCAGCGAGTCCGACATCAACCTGGCGATCGCCTCCAAGGCCATCGTCATCGGTTTCAACGTGCGTGCCGATGCCGGCGCCCGCAAGCTGGCCGAGGCCAACGATGTCGATCTGCACTACTACAACATCATCTACGACGCGGTGGACGAGCTCAAGGCCGCCATGTCGGGGATGCTGGCACCCGAGAAGCGCGAGGAAAACATCGGTACGGCCGAAATCCGCACCGTGTTCGTGGCGTCCAAGATCGGTACCGTGGCGGGCTGTATGGTCACGTCGGGTTTTGTCACGCGCTCGGCGCATTTCCGCCTGCTGCGCGACAACGTGGTGATCTACACCGGCGAGCTCGAATCGCTCAAGCGCATGAAGGACGACGTCAAGGAAGTCCGCGAAGGCTTCGAGTGCGGCATCAAGCTCAAGAACTACAACGACATCAAGGAAGGCGATATCCTTGAACTGTTCGAGATCAAGGAAATCGCCCGGACGCTGTAAGCCATGCCTGCCCGCAAGACGTCCTCCAACCGCAGCTTCAAGGTCGCCGACCAGATCCAGCGCGACCTGACCGAACTCATCGCGCGCGAGTTGAAAGACCCGCGCGTGGGTATGGTCACGCTGCAGGCGGTGGAGGTCACGCCCGACTATGCCCACGCCAAGGTGTATTTCAGTGTGCTGATCGGTGACCCCCAGGAAACCGAGGCGGCCCTGAACCAGGCGGCCGGCTTCCTGCGCAACGGTCTGTTCAAGCGTTTGCACATCCACACCGTGCCGACCCTGCATTTCCATTTCGACCGCACCACCGAGCGGGCGGCCGACATGAATGCCCTGATCGCCAAGGCCGTGGCCTCACGCTCAAAAGAAGAAGGCTGAGCATGACGGCTGCCCCTCGCGCACGGGTGCAGCGTCGCCCCGTGCACGGGGTGGTGTTGCTCGACAAACCCATCGGCTTATCCAGCAACCAGGCCTTGCAGAAGGTCAAATGGTTGCTGCGTGCCGAAAAGGCGGGCCATACCGGAACGCTAGACCCGCTGGCCACTGGGGTGTTGCCTCTCTGTTTTGGCGCCGCCACCAAGTTCAGCCAACTGCATCTGGATGCCGACAAAACCTACGAGACCACGCTGCGCCTGGGGGTCAAGACGTCCACAGGTGATGCAGAGGGCGAGCTGCTTGAAACCCGGCCGGTGACCTGTACGCCGGGGAGGGTGGTCGAGGTTCTAGACCGCTTCACGGGCCCCATCCAGCAGTTGCCGCCCATGCACAGCGCACTCAAGAAGGACGGCAAAGCCCTGTACGAATACGCCCGCGCCGGTATCGAGGTGGAACGAGAGCCACGCGAAGTCACCATACACGATCTCGAACTGCTGGGCATGGACCTACAGGGGGATGCCCCCACCTTGCGTCTGCGTGTGCGCTGCAGCAAGGGCACCTACATCCGGACCTTGGGCGAGGACATCGGGGCGGCGCTCGGCTGTGGGGCCCACCTGTCCGAATTGCGGCGGCTGGTCACCGGCGACTTCGGGCTTGATCGCTGCCTCACGCTGGAGCAGCTCGAGGCCCTTCCGGAAGAGCGCCGCCATGCACTGCTCCTGCCCGTGGACGCACTGCTGGGTGGACATGTCCGTGTCACGCTGGACAACGAGCAGGCGGCGCGGTTCCTCAGCGGCATGCGACGTCGCGGTCCATGGGCCGATGCCGAGCGCGTGGCCGTCCATGGCGATCGTCCTGCCACATTGCTGGGCACAGCCCATGTCAAGTCCGGCGAACTCATACCGGGGCGTCTGTTGAGCCCCATTGAAATTCAACAAATCCTGGAAAGCCAAGCATGAGCACTCCCATCCGCAACATCGCCATCATCGCCCACGTGGACCACGGCAAGACCACCATGGTTGACCAACTGCTGCGCCAGAGCGGCACCTTCGCCGAGCACGAAAAAGTCGTGGACACCGTGATGGACAACAACGCCATCGAACGCGAACGTGGCATCACGATTCTGGCCAAAAACTGTGCCGTGAGCTGGCAAGGCACCCACATCAACATCGTGGACACCCCTGGGCACGCGGATTTTGGCGGTGAGGTGGAGCGCGCCCTGTCCATGGTCGACGGCGTGGTGCTGCTGATCGACGCCCAGGAAGGCCCGATGCCGCAGACGCGCTTCGTCACCAAGAAGGCCCTGGCCCTGGGCCTCAAGCCCATCGTGGTGGTCAACAAGGTCGACAAGCCCGGCGCCAACTGCGACAAGGTGATCAACGCCGCCTTCGACCTGTTCGACAAGCTGGGCGCCACCGACGAGCAGCTGGACTTTCCGGTGGTATACGCCTCGGGTATCAATGGCTGGTCGAGCCTGGAAGAGGGGGCGCCGGGGGAGCAGTGGGGCCCCGACATGTCGGCCTTGTTCAATACTGTTTTGAAGCACGTGCCCGCCCATGCAGGTGACCCCAACGCCCCGCTGCAGTTGCAGATTTCGGCACTGGACTACTCGTCGTTCGTGGGCCGTATCGGGGTGGGACGTGTGAGTGCCGGCACCATCAAACCCAACATGGACGTGCTGGTCTGCGAAGGCCCGGACGGCAAGCGTGTCAAGGGCCGGATCAACCAGGTTCTGACCTTCCAGGGCCTGGACCGCATGCAGACCACGGCCGCTGGCCCTGGGAACATCGTGCTGATCAACGGCATCGAGGACATCGGCATTGGCGTGACGGTGACCAGCGTGGACGATCCCGCACCGCTGCCCATGCTGAAGGTGGACGAACCCACCCTGATCATGAACTTCTGCGTGAACACCAGCCCGCTGGCCGGACGGGAAGGCAAGTTCGTGACCAGCCGCCAGATCTGGGATCGCCTGCAGAAGGAACTGCAGCACAACGTGGCCCTGCGCGTCAAGGAAACCGAAGAAGATGGCATCTTCGAAGTCGCCGGCCGGGGTGAGTTGCACCTCACCATCCTGCTGGAGAACATGCGCCGTGAAGGTTACGAGCTGGCCGTCTCCAAGCCGCGCGTGGTGTTCCAGGAGATCGACGGCGAGAAGTGTGAGCCGATGGAACTCGTGACCGCTGACGTGGAAGAAGAGCACCAGGGCGGCGTGATGCAGGCGCTGGGCCTGCGCAAGGGCGAAATGGTCAACATGGAGCCGGACGGCAAAGGCCGCGTGCGCCTGGAATACCGCATTCCGGCGCGTGGCCTGATCGGTTTCAGCAACGAATTCCTGAACCTGACGCGCGGTTCGGGCCTGATCGCCTCCATCTTTGACGGCTACGAGCCGCACAAGGGTGACATCGGCGGCCGCAAGAACGGCGTGCTGATCTCCATGGACGACGGGGAGATCTTCACCTACGCGCTGGGCAAGCTGGACGACCGCGGTCGCATGTTCGTCAAGCCGGGCGACCCCGTCTACGAAGGCATGATCGTGGGCATCCACAGCCGCGACAACGACCTGGTGGTGAACGCCACCCGTACCAAGCAGCTGACCAACTTCCGCGTCAGCGGCAAGGAAGATGCGATCAAGATCACGCCGCCCATTGAGCTGACCCTGGAATACGGCGTGGACTTCATCGACGACGACGAGTTGGTCGAGATCACACCCAAGAGCATCCGCCTGCGCAAGCGCCACCTGAAAGAGCACGAGCGCAAGCGCGCCCAACGCGAGTCCGCATGAGCCAGCGCCACGGTCAGGCCGTGGCGCTGATGGTGCTGGTCACCTTCCTGTGGGGCACCGCAGGGGTGGTGACCCGGCATCTGGAACAGGCACAGGCCTTCGAAATCACGTTCTGGCGCAGCTTCTTTACGCTGCTGTCGCTGGCCATCATCTTGCCGCTCTGGCAGGGCAGAGGCATCTGGCAACGCATGCGGCAGGAGGGTTGGCTGTTGTGGGCCTCTGGGGCCTGCTGGTCGGTCATGTTCACTGCCTTCATGCTGGGCCTGGCGCTCACCAGCGTCGCCAACGTGCTCATCACCCTGGCCGCGGCACCACTGCTCACGGCCCTGGTCTCGCGTGTGGTGTTTGGTCATCGCCTGCCGGCGCGCACCTGGCTGGCCATCGTCATCGCCGGAGCGGGGATCGCCTGGATGTTCGCGCGCCAACTGGAAAGCTCCGCCTGGCTGGGCATGCTTGTGGCCCTGGGTGCCCCGCTGGGAGGTGCTTTCAACTGGAACCTGGTGAAGCGGGGGCAGGAGGCGGGGCGTCGTGTGGACCTGGTGCCTGCCGTGCTCATCGGCGCCTTCCTGTCGTCGCTGTTCACCCTGCCGCTCGCCTGGCCCCTGGAGGCCAGTGTGCGCGACATCTCCCTGCTTGCCGGTCTGGGACTGGGGCAGCTCGCGGTACCCTGCGTGCTGGCCGTGGTCTGCGCCCGGGTGCTCTCACCCCCGGAAATGTCCTTGCTCGCCTTGCTTGAAGTGCTGTTCGGCATCGGGCTGGCCTGGTGGGGCGCCGGGGAAGCGCCAGGCCCCGAGGTGTTGCAGGGCGGAATGCTGGTCCTCGGTGCCCTGGTCCTCAACGAATGGTGGGGCTGGCGATCCCGGGAAGGGCATTACAAGATTCAACACGTGACCGCAGAACAGGAGACCCTCCCATGAATCGATTCCCCCTCGACAGCCATCCCGACGTGATCGTGGAAGCCAGCCCGAATGGCGTTGGCCTGATCACGCTCAACCGGCCTGGGGCGTTGAATGCGCTCAGCTTGCCGATGATCCGCACCCTGGCAGCGGCCCTGCAGGCCTGGAAGCACGACGACCGCATCCATGCCGTCGCGATTCGCGGCAAGAGCCGGCACGGTGAGTTCGGCGCCTTCTGCGCCGGCGGCGACATCCGCTTCTTCCATCAGGCAGCCACCACGGGCAATCCGGCGCTGGAAGACTTCTTCACAGAGGAATACGCGCTCAACCACCTGATCTTCACCTACCCGAAGCCTTACATCGCCTTCATGGATGGGGTGGTCATGGGCGGTGGCATGGGGATCAGCCAGGGCGGTCAATGCCGCATCGTGACCGAGCGATCCAAGGTGGCCATGCCCGAAACCAACATCGGTCTGTTCCCGGATGTGGGCGGGGGCTACTTCCTGGGGCGCTGCCCGGGACGGGTGGGCGAATACCTGGGTCTGACAGGGCAGGTGGTTTCGGGGGCACAGGCCTTGCTGTGGGGATTGGCCGACGTGTGGGCACCCTCGGATACGCTGCCCAAGGCCTGGGAGGCGCTGCAACAGGTCCAGGCAGGCAATGCCACGGACTTCATGGAGGCCTGGCAGGCCCGGACCCTGGCCCTGGGCTGGCAGACGGGCGAGCAGGCCGCACTGGCACTGGGTGCGCTGCCGCTGGCTTTCGAACTGGAACAGGCCTTCGCGGCCGACTCGGTGGCCGGGGCGATGCAGGCCCTGGAAGCGGCCGGCACCGAGGCCGCCCACCAGACCGTCGAGACGCTGCGCTTGCGCAGCCCCCTGATGCTGCACGTGGTGCTTGAGCAGATCCGTCGCGCACGGACCATGGACCTGGCCGACGAACTGCGCATGGAGCGCGACATGGTGCGCCACTGCTTCCACCCCGTGCACCTGGGCCTGGGGCCGACGGCTTCGGAAACGGTGGAGGGGATACGTGCACTGGCCGTGGACAAGGACCACACTCCGCGCTGGAATCCAGGCAGCATGGAAGCCGTGTCATCCGATATGGTGGAGCCGTTTTTCGTCAGCCCCTGGCCCGCAGCCATGCATCCGCTGCGCGATCTGGCCTGACGCGGCCGTGATGGCCAAGGCCGGCCTCAGAGCCGGCGTTGCTTCATCGCCCGCTCGACCTCGCGCTTGCCTTCGCGTTCCTTGATGGTGTCGCGCTTGTCGTGCTCGGCCTTGCCGCGCGCCAGCGCGATCTCGCACTTCACCCGGCCATTCTTCCAGTGCAGGTTCAGCGGCACCAGGGTGTAGCCCTTCTGCTCCACCTTGCCGATGAGCCGCTCGATCTCCTGTTTGTGCATGAGCAGCTTGCGGGTGCGGGCACTCTCGGCCGACACATGGGTGGAGGTGCTGCGCAGGGGGTTGATCAGGCAGCCGATGAGGAAGAGTTCCCCGTCGCGAACCACCACGTAGCCCTCGGTCAGTTGTACCTTGCCGGCACGCAGTGCCTTCACCTCCCAGCCCTGCAGCACCAAGCCGCACTCGTACCGCTCCTCAAAGTGGTAGTTGAATGCGGCTTTCTTGTTGTCGGCGATGCGGCTGTCGCGGGAAGTGTCGTTTTTCTTGGCTGTCATGTCGGGTATATGGGGGACGGCGGGACCTCTACAATCCCCACACCAGCAAGGATTGTATGTAAGCCCGAAGGCTTCGATGAAAAGCATTCACAAGACCGTCCTCATCTGGCACAGCCCGCACGAGATGTTCGCGCTGGTGACCGATGTGGCCCGCTACCCCGAGTTTCTGCCGTGGTGCAGCCACGGCGAGGTGCTGGAGCGCACGCCCGATGGCATGGTGGCATCTATCGGCATGTCGATCGGGGGCATCCGCAAGGCCTTTACCACACGCAATACGCATGTGGACGACCGGCGCATTCACCTGGAACTGGTGGACGGGCCGTTTTCCCACATGGACGGCACGTGGGAATTCAAGCCCGTGGGCGATGAACAGCAACGGGCCTGCCGGATCGACTTCACCCTCAACTACGGCTTTGCCAGTGCCACGCTCGCGGCCCTCGTGGGCCCGGTGTTCGACAAGATCGCGGGCAATCTCGTCGACGCCTTTGTGAAACGTGCGGACCAGGTGTACGGCGAATGAGCGTGCACGTGACCGTGGTGGCATCGCCCGGCCCCCGAAAGATCCAGGAGGCAGCACTGGAGTTGCCCGACGGCGCCACCGTGGCCGACGCACTGGCCGCCACTGGCTGGCCAGCGAGCGAATGGGAGGGCATGGAACCGGGCGTCTGGGGGCGCAAGGCCACGCTTTCCACCCCATTGCGGGATCAGGACCGAGTGGAAATCTACCGCCCCCTGCGGGTGGACCCGAAGGTCGCCCGAAAGGAGCGTTTCGGCCGGCAGGGTGCCCGTACGGCCGGCTTGTTCTCCCGGCGCAGACCCGGCAGCAAGCCCGGCTATTGACGGCAGTTGTCCCGGATGATCTGACGCAGGCGTGCCCGCTCGGCCCTGACCATTGCGGCGTCCATCGGTACCGGCTGCCCTTGTTCATTGCGCATGAGCAAACGTGCACCGGATTGCAACTGCGCCAGCGACGCCTGGGCCCGCTCGCAGTTGTCGGTCCGGATGTCCGCAGGCGTTGACGGCGCTCCCTGTGTCGAGGCATCCGGTTCGGGGGAGTCGGGTAGCGAACGGAGTGAAGGCGAGCGCACGATGCGCTGAGGTGGCACCGTGGCGGGTGGTGGCCGGTCGCTGAGAACGCGGCGGTTGTTATCGTCCAGCCAGATCCACATGTTGCCAGCGCGGGCGAATGTGGCCATTGAACAGGCGGTGGCGAGCCCACAGGCCCACCACAGAAAGCCTCGCACGGCGAAGCCAGTCTGCATGATGTCCTCCCTTCGGCGTTCAAGCGCCGTTGCTTTGCTATGGACTGAACTGTAAATCGGAAAGGGCCGTCCGGCGCGCCTTTACAATAGTGTTTTTGGAGCCCTACTCATGCGCCTACTCGGAAAAGCGCTCACCTTCGACGACGTGTTGCTGGTGCCAGCGTACTCCCAGGTCCTCCCCAAGGACACCTCCCTTGCCACCCAGTTCACCCGCGACATCCGGTTGAACCTGCCGCTCGTCTCGGCCGCCATGGACACGGTCACAGAGGCCCGGTTGGCGATTGCCATTGCCCAGGAGGGCGGCATCGGGATCGTGCACAAGAACCTGACGGCGCAGGAGCAGGCCGCGCACGTGGCCAAGGTCAAGCGATACGAGTCGGGCGTGCTCCGCGACCCGGTCGTCATCACCCCCGAGACCTCGGTGTATCAGGTGATGCAGTTGTCCGACGAGCTCGGCGTTTCCGGCTTTCCGGTGGTCGACGGCGGCAAGGTGGTGGGCATCGTCACTGGGCGTGACTTGCGCTTCGAAACCCGCACCGAACTGCCGGTGCGCGAGATCATGACCCCGCAGGAGCGGCTGATCACCGTGCCCGAAGGCACCACGCCGGAAGAAGCCAAGGCATTGCTGAACAAGCACAAGCTGGAACGCCTGCTGGTGGTCAACGAGGCTTATGAGCTCAAGGGTCTCATCACCGTCAAGGACATCACCAAGCAGCTCAATTTCCCCAACGCCGCGCGGGATGCCGCCGGGCGCCTGCGTGTGGGCGCCGCCGTGGGTGTGGGCGCCGGCACCGAAGAGCGCGTGGAAGCCCTGGTCAAGGCCGGGGTGGATGCCATCGTGGTGGACACGGCTCATGGTCACAGCAAAGGCGTGATCGACCGCGTGCGCTGGGTCAAGCAGAACTACCCGCAGGTGCAGGTCAT
>JAUVXK010000163.1 GCA_030603635.1 Burkholderiales bacterium
GGCCGCCGACGATACGCTCGGCCGTCTGCTTGACACGCGGGCTTGAAAGAAAAAACGCCAGCCCGAAGGCTGGCGCAGAACAAAGGCATCTCTCAGGGACGCTGGGTAGATGTTGTTGGTGTTGGATTGTCTCCTCGGTCCTCTCGCAGTCGGTATGGGCAGGCCCACCCCGCGAGTGCCTGTATTCTAGGAAGATGCCCCGAGTTGGGGCATAGGGAATTACCCGGGGCCTTGTGCCGGCGCTCCGTCGCCGCTCAGGATCCAGCGGGCCACCTTCTCAGCAATCATCAGCGTGGGGCTGTTGGTGTTGCCACTGGTGATGGTGGGCATGGCCCCGGCGTCCACCACGCGCAGGCCGGCGATGCGGCCGCCTCGGCCATCGCGCACCCGGCAGTGGCTGTCGAGCACGGCCAGGGGATCGTCGTCATGGCCCATGGCGGTGGTGCCCACCGGGTGGAAGATGGTGGTGGCGATGTCGCCGGCCAGCCGGGCGAGTTCCTCGTCGCTCTGGTATTGGGTCCCCGGTTTGTATTCCTCGGGCTGGTAGCGGGCGAGTGCGGGCTGCGCCACGATGCGCCGCGTCAGGCGCAGGCTGTCGGCGGCGACCTGGCGATCTTCGGCGGTGGAGAGGTAGTGGGGGGCGATGGCCGGTGCGTCGGTGAAGTGGGGGCTGCGGATCTGTACCGTGCCCCGGCTGCTGGGGTTGAGGTTGCACACGCTGGCGGTGAAGGCCGGGAAGGGGTGCAGGGGTTCGCCGAAGGCGTCCAGGCTGAGCGGCTGCACGTGGTATTCCACGTTCGGCCATTCGTAGGCCGGCGAGCTGCGCGTGAAGGCGCCCAGCTGGCTCGGGGCCATGCTCATGGGGCCGCTGCGGCGCAGCAGGTATTCCAGCCCGATCAGGGCCTTTCCCCACGGGCTGTTGGCCAGGGTGTTGAGCGTCTTGACACCCTGCACCTTGAATACGGCACGGATCTGCAGGTGGTCCTGCAGGTTGGCGCCCACACCGGGCAGGTCGGCCTGTAAGTCAACGCCATGCTGCTGCAGCAGTTCGCCCGGGCCGATGCCCGAGAGCTGGAGGATTTGCGGTGAATTCACCGCCCCGGCGCTCAGCAACACCTCACGGCGGGCCTGCAGGGTGAATGTCTGGCCGTCGCGCACAACCTCGGCACCGGTGCAGCGCAGGGCACCGTCGAAGCCCCGTTCCAGCGTCAGGCGGCTGACCTGGGCGCCGGTCCACGCCGTGAGGTTGGGCCGGTGGCGCACCGATCGCAGAAACGCCTTGGAGGCGTTCCAGCGCCAGCCTGCGCGTTGGTTGACTTCAAAGTAGCCCACACCTTCGTTGCTGCCGCGATTGAAATCGTCGGTCGCGGGAATGCCGGCCTGCTGGGCGGCTTGGGCGAAGGCGTCGAGGATGTCCCAGCGCAGACGCTGCTTTTCCACGCGCCATTCGCCGGTGCTGCTCAGGTCGCCGTGGCCGTGCAGGGTGGCGTGCAGCGGGTCGCTGAGGCCGGCTTCCCGGGCGTCGAGCCGGTAGTGGTCCTCGTGCGCCATGAAGTCGGGCAGGCAGTTGGCCCAGCGCCAGGCGTCGTCACCGGTGCGTTCGGCCCACTGTTCGTAATCGCGGCTTTGCCCCCGCATGTAGATCATGCCGTTGATGCTGCTGCAGCCGCCCAGCGTCTTGCCACGCGGGTAGCGCAGGCGGCGGCCGTTGAGGCCGGCGTCGGGTTCGGTCTGGTAGAGCCAGTCGGTGCGCGGGTTGCCGATGCAGTAGAGGTAGCCGACCGGAATGTGGATCCAGTGGTAGTTGTCGGGTCCACCGGCTTCCAGCAGCAGCACCCGGTGCGCCGGGTTGGCGCTCAGGCGGTTGGCCAGCAGGCAGCCGGCGGTGCCCGCCCCCACGACGATGTAGTCAAAGGCGAGGTCGCTCATCTCGGGTCCAGGTACTGCGTGTCGTCGTCGGGCAGGGCAAAGTCGCCCCTGCGCCAGGCTTCGCGTACCGCCTCGGCCTGAGCGAGTCGCCGCTCGGGTACCAGCACCCGCACCTGAATGGCGCTGGCCAGCAGGGAGTGGGTCTGCACGGTCTGGGCGTCGGTCACCATGGCCGGAATGCCGCTGGCCTGCAGGCAGCCCTGCAACAGATAGGCCTCGGTGGGGCTGAAGAAGCTTTCCAGCGTCTGCCAGTCGCCTTCGTCCGGGTCGTAGGGGCTGTTGTCGGGCATGCGGCGGGGTTACTTGGAGGTGGGCATCACGAACTCGGCGCCCTTGGCAATGCTTTCGGGCCAGCGCTGCATCACGCTCTTTTGCTTGGTGTAGAAGCGTACACCTTCTTCGCCGTAGGCGTGCATGTCGCCGAACAGGCTGCGCTTCCAGCCGCCGAAGCCGTGCCAGGCCATGGGCACGGGAATGGGCACGTTGATGCCCACCATCCCCACCTGGATGCGCCGGGCGAATTCGCGCGCCACGTTGCCGTCGCGGGTGAAGCAACTGGTGCCGTTGCCGAATTCGTGGTCGTTGATGAGTTGCACCGCCTCGGCGAAATCCTTCACGCGCACGCAGCTCAGCACCGGGCCGAAGATCTCTTCCCTGTAGATCTTCATCTCGGGGGTGACGTGATCGAACAGCGTGCCGCCCAGCCAGAAGCCGTTTGCACAGCCGTCACCGGCCTGTGCGCCGTCAAAGCCACGGCCGTCCACCAGCAACTGTGCGCCTTCCTTGACCCCGGCCTCGATGTAGCCGGTGATGCGCTGGCGTGCCACGTCGGTGACGATGGGGCCCATTTCGGCAGCCAGGTTCGTGCCGTTGAGCACCTTGAGCGTTCGCGTGCGTTCCACCAGCGCGGGCATGAGGCGGTCGGCCACGTCGCCCACCAGCACGGCCACGCTGATGGCCATGCAGCGCTCGCCGGCCGAGCCATAGGCCGAGCCGATGAGCGCATCGACCACCTGGTTCACGTCCGCATCGGGCATGACCACCATGTGGTTCTTGGCGCCACCGAGCGCCTGCACGCGCTTGCCGTGCCGTGCCCCGGTTTCGTAGATGTAGTTGGCAATCGGCGTGGAGCCCACGAAGCTCACCGCCTTCACATCGGGGTGGTCGAGCAGGGCGTCCACCGCTTCCTTGTCGCCCTGTACCACGTTGAACACGCCGTCGGGCAGACCGGCCTGCTTCAACAGCTCGGCAATGAACAGGCTGGGTGAAGGGTCAATGGGGCTGGGTTTCAGTACGAAGGTGTTGCCGCAGGCAATGGCCACCGGGAACATCCACATCGGCACCATCACGGGGAAATTGAATGGCGTGATACCGGCCACCACGCCCAGCGGCTGGCGCATGGTCCAGTTGTCGATGCCGGTGGACACCTGCTCGGTGTAGTCGCCCTTGAGCAGCTGCGGAATGCCGGTGGCGAACTCCACGATCTCGATGCCGCGCGTGACCTCGCCCTGCGCGTCGGTGAACACCTTGCCGTGCTCGGCGGTGATCATCCGTGCCAGGTCGTCCTTGTGCTGGTTGAGCAGTTCCAGGAACTTGAACATCACGCGTGCGCGCCGCAGCGGCGAGGTGTCGGCCCAGGCGGGGAAAGCGGCCTGTGCGGCGGCCACGGCGGTGTCCACCTCCGTGCGACTGGCCAGGGCCACACGGCCGGTGACGGCGCCGGTGGCGGGGTTGAACACGTCTTGTGCGCGGCCGCTGGCGCCGGCGGCCACCTGGCCGTTCAGGTAGTGACCGATGGGGGTGGGGGTCTCGCTCATGTTGCTTCGGGGAAAGGTGGGTACGGGGAGATGCGGGATTGATTATGGCCGCCCAAGGCCCTAGCATGGGTGCCAATCTGGACATCCCTACATGGCATCACCCCACAGCAACGACACTTTCGATTACCTCATCGTGGGCGGTGGCTCGGCCGGCAGCGTGCTGGCCGCGCGGCTCAGCGAAGACCCCCACGTCACCGTGGCCCTGCTGGAGGCCGGCGGCGACGGCCGAAGTCTTCTGGTGCGTCTGCCCACCGGCGTGGTGGCCATGCTGCCCGGGCGACCGGCCAAGGTGAACAACTGGGCCTTCGACACCACGCCCCAGCCTGGCCTGGGGGGGCGCCAGGGCTACCAGCCGCGTGGCAAGACGCTCGGGGGATCATCGGCCATCAACGCCATGCTCTACGTGCGGGGACACGCCACGGACTACGACGACTGGGCGGCCGCTGGGGCCCGGGGCTGGTCGCACGACGAGGTGCTGCCCTATTTCTTGAAAGCCGAGCACAACCAGCGTGGGGCCCATGCCTGGCGGGGAGTGGGTGGGCCACTGCACGTTGCCGACCAGGTCAGCCCCGGCCCGGCCTCCGCCGCGTTCATTCAGGCCTGCGCCAGCCAGGGCATCGCCCCGAACCCGGACTACAACGGCCCCAACCAGGACGGGGCTTTCCTCTACCAGGTCACGCAGTTCCACGACGCGGCCCGGCGTGGCCAGCGCTGATCCGCCGCCGCGGCCTATCTGCACCCGGTGAT
>JAUVXK010000048.1 GCA_030603635.1 Burkholderiales bacterium
ACCGCCTACGGCGAACTGACCAAGTAATTCCTTTTCCTTCGCAGACTGCCCTGCCCCCGGAGCCCGCCATGCTCATGCCCACCGCCCGGCCCCTGGCCGACCTGGAAAACGCCAACGAGTTCGTTGCCCGCCACATCGGCATTTCGCAAGACGATGAGCGCCTGATGCTCTCCGTCATCGGCGAGGCCTCGCGCCGCGCGCTGATCGACAGCATCGTGCCGCGCAGCATCGCCCGCGCCCGGCCCATGGACCTGCCGCCGGCGGTGACGGAAGCCGCCGCGCTGGCCGAACTCAAGGCCATCGCCCGCCAGAACCGGGTGTTCAAGAGCTACATCGGGCAGGGCTACTACGGCACGCATACGCCGGGCGTGATCCTGCGAAACATCCTGGAAAACCCAGCCTGGTACACCGCCTATACGCCCTACCAGGCCGAAATCTCTCAGGGCCGCATGGAAGCGCTGGTCAACTTCCAGACCATGGTGACCGACCTCACCGGCATGGACATTGCCAACGCCTCCATGCTGGACGAAGCCACCGCCGCTGCCGAGGCCATGACGCTGGCCAAGCGATCGGTCAAGGCCAAGGGCCACACCTTCGTGGTGAGCGGCGACTGCCACCCGCAGACCATCGAAGTCATCCAGACCCGCGCCACCCCGCTGGGCCTGACCGTGCAGGTGGTGAACTCCACCGACGAGTGGATGGCCGCGATTGCCGGCGACGACTGCTTTGCCGCCATCAACCAGTACCCGGGCAGCAGCGGCTGGCTGGCCGACTGGCAGGCCAGCGCCGACGTGCTGCACGCCAAGGGCGCGGCGCTGATTCTGGCCGCCGACCTGCTGGCCCTGACGCTGCTGAAGGCCCCGGGCGAGATGGGCGCCGACATCGTGGTGGGCACCACACAGCGCTTCGGCATGCCCATGGGCGCGGGCGGTCCGCACGCCGCCTACATGGCCTGCCGCGACGCGTTCAAGCGCTCGCTGCCCGGCCGCCTGGTGGGCGTGAGCGTGGACGCCCACGGCAACCCCGCCTACCGCCTGGCGCTGCAGACGCGCGAGCAGCACATCCGCCGCGAAAAGGCCACCTCCAACATCTGCACCGCGCAGGTCTTGCCAGCCGTGGTGGCCAGCATGTACGCGGTGTACCACGGGCCGCAAGGCCTCAAGCGCATCGCGCAGCGCGTGGCGGCTTACACCGCCGTGCTGGCGGCCGGCCTCGAACAACTGGGCCTGAACAGCCTGCACCAGACTGCGTTCGACACATTGACACTGGACCTGGGCTCCGCCGCTGCCGCCGATGCAGCCCACCAGCGTGCCGCCGCCCAGGGCCTGAACCTGCGCCGCTACACCGGCGTGCGGGCTGGTTTTGTCGGCATCAGTCTGGACGAAACCACCACCCGCGACGACATCCGCCAGCTATGGAACCTGTTCGCCGCCGAAGGCCAGGCCCTGCCCCGCTTCGACGCGTTTGAAAAAGGCGTGGAGCCACGCATCCCGGCCGAACTGCGCCGCAGCAGCGACTTCATGACGCACCCGGTGTTCAACAGCCACCACTCCGAAACCGGCATGCTGCGCTACATCCGCGCCCTGTCCGACAAGGACCTGGCGCTGGACCGCAGCATGATCCCGCTGGGCTCGTGCACCATGAAGCTCAACGCCACCAGCGAGATGATTCCCATCACCTGGCCGGAATTCGCGGGCGTGCATCCCTTCGCTCCGGCCGAGCAGCTCCAGGGCTACCAACAGCTCGACGCGCAACTGCGCGCTTGGCTGTGCCAGGCCACCGGCTATGCCGGCATCAGCCTGCAGCCCAACGCCGGCTCGCAGGGCGAGTACGCCGGCCTGCTCGCCATCCAGGGCTGGCACGCCTCACGCGGAGAGGCACACCGCAACGTCTGCCTGATTCCGCAGTCCGCCCACGGCACCAATCCCGCCAGCGCGCAGATGGTGGGTATGCAGGTGGTCGTCACCAAGTGCGATGAGAGCGGCAACGTGGACCTGGAGGACCTGCGCGCCAAGTGCGAGCAGCACAGCGCCAACCTGGCTTGCGTGATGATCACCTACCCCAGCACGCACGGTGTGTTCGAAACCCAGGTGAAAGACCTGTGCGAACTGGTGCACCGGCACGGCGGCCGCGTCTATGTGGACGGCGCCAACATGAACGCCCTGGTGGGCGTGGCAGCGCCGGGTGAGTTCGGTGGTGACGTGAGCCACCTCAACCTGCACAAGACCTTCTGCATCCCGCATGGCGGTGGTGGCCCGGGCGTCGGCCCCGTCTGCGTGGTGGAAGACCTGGTGCCCTTCCTGCCCGGTCACGCCACCGCGCAGGCGCAAGGTGGGTGCGTGGGTGCCGCGCCGGTGGAGTCCAAGGTGGGGGCGGTGTCCGCCGCGCCGCTCGGCAACGCTGCCGTGCTGCCCATTTCGTGGATGTACATCCGCATGATGGGTGCCGAGGGCCTGAAGCACGCGACCGAGGCCGCCATCCTCGCCGCCAATTACATCAGCGTGCGCCTGAAGGACCATTACCCCACGCTCTACGCGAGTGAAAACGGCCACGTGGCACACGAGTGCATTCTGGACCTGCGCGGCCTGAAGGACACCAGCGGCGTGATGGCCGAGGACGTGGCCAAGCGCCTGATGGACTACGGCTTCCACGCCCCCACGCTGAGCTTCCCCGTGGCCAACACCCTGATGGTCGAGCCCACTGAAAGCGAGACGCTGGAGGAACTGGACCGCTTCGTCGACGCGATGATCGCCATCCGCGAGGAAATCCGCCTGGTGGAAACCGGCACCTGGCCCCAGGACGACAACCCCCTGAAGAACGCGCCGCACACGGCCGACAGCCTGATGAAGGCCGACTGGCCCCACCCCTATGGCCGTGACGTGGGTGCCGCCAGCGCGTCCACCCGTGCCCATGCCAAGTACTGGCCGCCCGTGGGCCGGATCGACAACGTCTATGGCGACCGCAACCTGTTCTGCAGTTGCGTGCCAGTTGGCGAACCGGACTGACCCCGGCCCGGGGGTACGGTAACCCGGTGGGTGCGCCCTTGCTCACCGGCCGGTAAACTCCTACACTGAAGCAGCGGGAGACAGAGGCCAGCCCCCATCGGCCTCCTCCCGGAGGAGAGGCCATGGAAGAACACGTCGACCCCGAAGGGCTCCTGCCGGAGGCCGAATCCCATTTCCGGCAAATACCCGGTCTTCAGTACCCGCAGGCTCTGACAACGCAATATCCCCGCATCGCGAATCGGATCTACCGTCTGAGAGAGGATCGCGACGAGCTCAGGCGCTGCTTTGACGAACTGACCCACGATCAACGGGGCGGCCGACGCGGCTTCCCCTTTGACGTGCTGATGGACATCCATGGCCTGCGCGAACACTTGCTCGGCGACCTGACGGGTTTCGTGCTGGACGACAACAACAAATGGGTATCCTGAAGGGCGCGGTTATTGCAGGGTGATGGCATCCATCGCCAGATAGCGGTAGCTCACTTCCCGGACGAGATACTCGGGCAGCGGGCCACCCCGCTCCCCCCAGCCGGCGGCGCCCAGGGCAAAGAACAGGGGCAGAAAGTGCTCATCGGTCGGGTGCGCCCTCACGGCTTCAGGGACCTGTTGCCGGTAGTCCAGGAGCCGATCGCGATCGCCGGCCTGCAGGGCTTCCTCGACCCAGTGGCTGAACGCCGTCACATAGGCCGCGGCCGGGGCCTCGCGCTCGGGCCGACCACCGAAAAACTCCTGCAGGTTGTGCGTCATGCTCCCGGAGCCCATGATCAGAATGCCCTTGCCGCGCAGGTCGCGAAGCGCCTGGCCCAGGGCATAGACTTCGGCCGGCCCGGCATCAGCAGGCAGCGAAAGCTGTACCACCGGCACATCGGCCTGCGGGAACAGGAAGCCCAGCGGCACCCAGGCGCCATGATCAAATGGGCGCCGACCATCGGCCACGGCCGAAACGCCCGCCTGCGTCAGTCGCTGCAAAACCGTCTCGGCCAGCACTGGCGACCCTGGAGCCGGATATTGCAGCCGGTAGAGCTCTTGGGGAAACCCGCCGAAATCGTGCCAGGTCTGGGGAGCGGGATGCGTCATCACTGCGGGGACGTCCGACATCCAGTGGGGTGACATGACCACCACGCCTCTGACACCCATCGCTTTCAGTCGCTCGCCATGGCGAGTCAGGGCGGGGCCGGTCTCACCGGGATCCAGCGCCAGCATGGGTGACCCATGGGAAACGAAAAGGGCAGGAATCATGGAATCGGTACGCATATCCAAACTGTATGCGCCCAAGGGGCCCTGTCCGTTCAATCTTTTGCAGCGCTGCGTTCAAAGTCCCCCAACCCGATCGGCGACAATGGTGCGCTGCACCACCCACGCCACCCCGCATGCCCGCACCAACCGTTGACCGCTACGCCGTGATCGGCCACCCGATCGGCCACAGCAAGTCCCCCGCCATCCATGCCGCGTTTGCCGAGGCCACTGGCCAGAGGCTGGAGTACACCGCCATCGACAGTCCGCTGGGGGCTTTCGCCGCCACGGTGAGCCGGTTCCGGCAGGAAGGGGGGCGAGGCGTCAATGTGACCGTGCCGTTCAAACTGGACGCCTGCGCCTACGCCACAGAAGTTTCTCCAGCCGCTCATGCCGCTGGCGCCGCCAACGCCCTCAAATTCGACGGAGACCGGGTGTTCGCGGAGAACTTCGACGGCTCGGGCCTGGTCCGTGACATCCGGGACAACCTGGGCCATCGGCTGGAAGGCCGACGCGTTCTGCTGCTGGGCGCCGGTGGCGCAACGCGCGGCGCCGTGCTGCCCCTGCTTCAGGAAAACCCGGCCCGCCTGTTCGTGGCAAACCGGACCGTGGACAAGGCCATGGCCCTGGTGGCCGATTTCCATGCTGCGGGGGCAAACGCCGCCGTCCTGCAAGCCGGCGGCTACGGGGATCTGGGTCTGGACGACACCTTCGACATCGTGATCAACGCCACCTCCGCCAGCCTGACGGCTGATGCCCTTCCGTTGCCCGCCACGGCCCTGCAACCCGACGGGCTCGCCTACGACATGGTCTATGGCAAGGGGCTCACGCCGTTTCTGCTTCAGGCCCAGGCAGCGGGTGTGCGCCATCTGGCCGATGGCATCGGGATGCTGGTCGAGCAGGCCGCCGATGCCTTCGCCTGGTGGCGGGGTGTCCGCCCCGCCACGCACGACCTCATCCGCCGCCTCTCCACCCCTCTGGTCTGACCCACACCGCCGACTCCGATGAACCAGCTCGAAGCCCTGAAACAGCTCACCACCGTCGTGGCCGATACCGGCGATTTTCTGCAGCTCGCCCAGTTCCAGCCGCAGGACGCGACGACCAACCCCTCCCTCATTCTCAAGTCGGTCCAGAAAGCCGACTACGCGCCCCTGCTGCGCGACACCCTGAAGCAGCACGGCCATCGCCCACTGGACGAGCGGATGGACCGGCTGCTCGTGCGCTTCGGCTGCGAAATCCTGTCCGTCGTCCCTGGCCGCGTCTCCACCGAAATCGATGCCCGCCTGAGCTTCGACACCGAAGCCACGGTACAGCGGGCGCAGCGCCTGATGGCGCTGTACCAGGCCGAAGGGATTTCACCCGAGCGGGTACTCATCAAGATCGCCTCCACCTGGGAAGGCATTCAGGCCGCCGCCCGCCTGGAAGCCATGGGCTTCCACACCAACCTGACGCTGCTTTTCTCGTTCTGCCAGGCGGTGGCCTGCGGCCAGGCCCGCGTGCAGCTGATCTCGCCTTTCGTGGGGCGCATCCATGACTGGTACAAGGCCCGAGCCGGAGCAGCCTGGGACGAATCCGCCCAGGGCGGCGCGAACGACCCCGGTGTCCAGTCGGTGCGCCGCATCTTCGAGCACTACAAGCGCTTCGACATCCCCACCGAGATCATGGGAGCCAGTTTTCGCAACGTCGGCCAGATCGTGGCCCTGGCTGGCTGCGACCTGCTCACCATCAGCCCGGACTTGCTGGCGCAACTCGCTGCCAGCGATGCCCCGGTGGAACGCGCACTCGATGCCGAGGCGGCACGCCGGATGGACCTCCCCCTGGTCGAATACCACGAGGCCGGCTTCCGCCTGGCCCTGAACGACGACGCCATGGCCACGGAAAAGCTGGCCGAGGGCATCCGCGCCTTCTGCGCGGACACCCTGAAACTGGAAGCCCTGCTCCAGTCATCCTGACCCCTTCCAGCCACCCTCATGCGTGAACCGCGCTTCGTCCCACCCCAGCATCGCCCGGCGTGGCAGCGCCTGGCCACCCTCGCCCGCAGCCCGCTGCCGCACCTGCGCGAACTGCTCGCCCACCCCTCCCCGGAGCGCCAATCACGCTTGAACCTGGAGGCCGCAGGTATCCGGCTGGACGCAACCCGCCAGCAGGTCACCCTGCCGGTGCTCGACGCTCTGAACGACCTGGCCCGCGAGAGCCGGGTGCAGGAACAGGCCGATGCGCAACGGCGGGGCGAACTCGTCAACGCCACCGAAGGTCGTGCCGCACTGCATGTCGCGTTGCGGGGAGCCGATATGGACAACCCGCCTTGGGGTGCCCATGTCTCGGCCCAGGTGCGGGATGAACGGGAACGCTTTCTGGCGGCTGCGGAGCGGTTGCATCGAGGGCAATGGCTGGGTCATGCCGGTCGGCCCATCGCCCATGTGGTCAACATCGGTATCGGTGGATCGGATCTGGGTCCACGCATGGCCAGCGAGGCGCTGTCCCACCTTCACGGACCGTCCGTGCGGGTGCACTTCGTCTCGAACCCCGACGCCTGGGCGCTCTATGAAACCCTGCGTCACCTGCCTGCCGATCGCACACTGTTCGTGGTCCAAAGCAAGTCGTTCACCACCCAGGAAACCATGACGCTCGCGGCTTCGGCCCGCCGCTGGCTGGCTGACCACGGTTGCACGGGCGAAGCGCAAGCGGCCCACCTCGTGGCCGTGACAGCCCGCCCCGACCTGTCCACGCAGGAGGGGTATGCGCCCGAGCACACCTTCGGCTTGTGGGACTGGGTGGGGGGACGGTATTCGGTCTGGTCGGCGATCGGGTTTCCGCTGGCGGTGGCCATCGGGGCGCAAGGATTCCGGGACTTTCTGGCCGGTGGACACGCCATGGACCACCACTTCTGGGACGCACCCGCCACGAGCAACATGCCGCTGCTCATGGCACTGCTGGGCCTGTGGAACCGCAACTTCCTCGGCTGCCCGACCCAGGCCATGGCCCCTTACGCCGGCCGTCTGGTGCATTTCGCCCCCTTCGTGCGGCAAATGGACATGGAATCGAACGGCAAACGTACCCATGTCGATGGCAGCCCGGTGGAGATCGACACCGGACCCATCGTCTGGGGCGGGCTTGGCATTGAAGGACAGCACGCCTTCTTCCAATTGCTGCATCAGGGGCGTCACCGGGTGCCGGTGGACTTCATCGGCGTGGACACCGAGGACACGCCGCTGCCGCTGGCCGCTGAACACCACCGCGTCGTCTTGCTGAACCTGCGCGCACAGGCGCAAGCCCTGGCCGTTGGCCGCGACGCCCAGGCCACCGCTACACTGCTGCGCGCCGAAGGCCTGGATGACACCACCGCCGCCGCCCTCACCCCTCACCGAACCTTTGCGGGCAATGTGCCGAGCAACAGCCTGTGGCTGCCGGCCCTCACGCCACACGCCGTGGGGGCACTCGTCGCCCTGTACGAACACAAGGTCTTCTGCCAGGCCGCCATCTGGGGCATCAACCCCTACGACCAGTGGGGCGTGGAACTCGGCAAGACCATGGCCCGCGCGATGGAGCGGCAGGCCACCCCGGATTCTTAACCATCCTCCAGTGTCATGCCCCGTCCAACCCTGCCTCCCCACAAGGACCAGCCGCTCATCGATGACATCCGCCTGCTCGGCCGCCTGCTCGGCGACGTCATCCGCGAACACGAAGGCGTTGAAACCTTCGAGCTGATCGAACAGATCCGGCAGCTTTCCGTTGCCTACCGCCGCCAGGCGGATCATGCCGCTGACCGCCAGCTCAAGAAACTGCTCAAGGGCCTGAGCGACGACCAGGCCGTGAGCGTGATCAGGGCCTTCACCTACTTCAGCCACCTCGCCAATCTGGCCGAAGACCGCCACCATATCCGCCGACGTGCGGTCCACGAACAGGCCGGGCACGTGCAGCAGGGCAGCCTGGCCCACACGTGGCAACGCATGCGTGGCGCCGGCATCACAGCCTCCAGACTGGCCGACTGTCTGGCCGGGGCCCATGTGTCTCCCGTGCTCACCGCCCATCCGACCGAGGTCCAGCGCAAAAGCATCCTGGACGCCGAGCGCGACATCGCCCGCCTGCTGACCGAGCGCGACCAGCTCAGCCTCACCCGCCACCTGGCCGACAACGAGGCCCAGATGCGCGCCCGCGTGCTGCAGCTGTGGCACACCCGACTGCTGCGCTTCACCAAGCTCACCGTGGCCGACGAGATCGAGAACGCCCTCGGTTACTACCAGAGCACCTTTCTGCCGGAGATCCCACGGCTGTACCGCGACATCGAAGAGGCCTTGGAAGGCCAGCGGGTCGCACCCTTCCTGCGCATGGGCCAATGGATAGGCGGTGATCGCGACGGCAACCCCAACGTCACCGCCGACACCCTGCGTCTGGCCTTGCAGCGTCAGGCCGACGTGGCCCTGCGAAACTGCCTGACGGAAGTCCATCGGCTGGGCGCCGAACTGTCCCTGTCGGCGATGCTGCTGCCAGTCGGCGCAGAAATGCAAGCCCTGGCCGATCGCTCCCCCGACCGGAACGAGCACCGTCAGGACGAGCCCTACCGCCGTGCCCTCACCGGTCTGTACGCCCGCCTGGCTGCCACGCTCAAGGCCTTGACCGGAGGGGAAGCCCATCGACATGCGGTGGCACCCCACGCCCCCTATGCGAGCGCGGAGGAGTTCCTGGCCGACCTGCAGGTGATCGACCGCTCCCTCGTCGCTCAAGGCTGCGTGGCACTGGCCGAGCACCGCCTGCGTCCGCTGATCCGCACCGTGGAGGTGTTTGGCTTCCATCTGGCCACGGTCGACCTGCGCCAGAGTTCCGACCAGCACGAACTCGCCGTGGCCGACCTGCTCGCCCAGGCACGGATCGAACCGAATTACAGCGCGCTGGATGAGGACGCCAAACAGCAGTTGCTGCTGCGCCAACTGAACGACGCCCGTCCGCTGCGCATCCCCGAAGCACCGTACCAGCCCCACACCCTCAGCGAGCTGGCCATCTTCCAGACCGCGCGCGAGATGCGCGAACGATTCGGTGCCGCCGCCATCCGGCACGCCATCATCAGCCACACCGAAACCGTGAGCGACCTGCTCGAAGTCTTGCTGCTGCAGAAGGAAGTCGGCCTGATGCACGGCACGCTCGACCACGACGCACGCGCCGAGCTGATCGTGGTGCCGCTGTTCGAAACCATCGACGACCTGCGCCACGCCCCGGACATCATGGAGGCCTTCTACCGCCTGCCCGGCATTGCGGCCATGGTGAGGCGCGGAGGGCCCTTGCAATACCACGAGCAGGACGTGATGCTGGGCTACTCCGACAGCAACAAGGACGGCGGCATCTTCACCAGCAACTGGGAGCTGTACCGGGCCGAAACCGCCCTGGCCGACCTGTTCGACCGCCTGTCTGACGAACTGGGCCAACCGCTGCGCCTGCGCCTCTTCCACGGCCGTGGTGGCACCGTTGGCCGAGGGGGTGGCCCCAGCTACCAGGCCATCCTGGCGCAGCCGGCGGGCACGGTGCGTGGCCAGATTCGCCTGACCGAACAGGGCGAGGTGATCGGCTCCAAATACGCCAACCCCGACATCGGCCGCCGCAACTTGGAAACACTGGTCGCCGCGACGCTGGAGGCCACCCTGATACCGCCCACCCAGCCCGTGCCCAAACGTTACCTGGACGCGGCCGAGCGACTGTCCCAGGCCAGCATGGCGGCCTATCGCACACTGGTCTATCAGACGCCAGGCTTCACCGACTACTTCTTCCAGGCCACGCCAATCCGGGAAATCGCCGAGCTCCACATCGGTTCACGTCCGGCTTCGCGCAAACCTTCGCAGCGCATCGAGGATCTGCGCGCCATCCCCTGGGGCTTCAGCTGGGGCCAGTGCCGCCTGACGCTGCCGGGCTGGTTCGGTTTCGGCAGTGCGGTGGAAGCGCTCCGCGAACACATGGGCCCGGCCGAAGCGGATCGGCTGCTGCAACAGATGGCCCGCAAGTGGCCCTTCTTCAACACGCTGCTGTCCAACATGGACATGGTGCTGGCCAAGAGCGACCTGTCGCTGGCGCGCCGCTACGCCGACCTTGTGCCCGATGCCCGCTTGCGCAAACGCATCTTCAGCCGCATCGAGGCCGAATGGCATTGCACCCAGGAAGCGCTGAACACCATCACCGGGCAGACGCAACGGCTCGCGAACAACCCAGCACTGGCACGCTCCATCGAGCACCGATTTCCCTACATCGACCCATTGCACCACATGCAGGTAGAGTTGATTGGCCGCTACCGCGCCGGCAGCGAGGCCGAAAAGGTCAAGCGCGGCATCCATCTCTCCATCAACGGCATCGCCGCTGGTCTGCGCAACACGGGATAACACCATCATGATCACCGACACCCTGGTCGTACATCACCTCGAAACCTCCCGCTCCCACAGGGTGCTCTGGTTACTGGAGGAGTTGGGTGTGGACTACGAGTTGCGCACTTACCGGCGCGACCCCAAAACCCGCCTGGCACCTCCCGAGCTCAAGGCGGTTCACCCCCTGGGCAAGTCACCGGTGATCACCCATGGCCAGACCGTGGTGGCCGAGTCTGGCGCGATCCTGGAATACCTGGCCGAAGTCTTTGCCGATCGCGCCCAGGGCGAACTGGCGCACCTCGTGCCTACCGCCGGCACGCCCGAGCACCGACAGTACCGGTTCTGGATGCATTACGCGGAAGGCTCGCTCATGAACTGGCTGGTGATGAAGCTGCTGTTCCAGGTCATCCCCCGTCAGCCCATGCCGTTTTTCGTGCGTCCGATCGCCAAAGGCCTCTGCCAGCAGGTCCAGAACAAGCTCATCGACCCCAATCTGTCCACGGCCCTACCGTTCATCGATGCCGAACTCGCACAGCGTTCCTGGTTTGCCGGTGAGCACCTGACCCTGGCCGATTTCCAGATGAGTTTTGCGGTCGAGGCGGCCTTGTCACGAACCAGCGTGGGTCACACCTGCCCGCACATGCAGACCTGGCTGCGGAAGGTGCATCAGCGGCCCGCGTATCAGCGGGCGCTGGAGAAGGGTGGCCCAGTGCTGATGTCGGCCTGAAGCCGAGGACTCTCAGCCGTTGGCGGGAACCCCAACCGGCCTGAGGAACTCGAATCCTCATGCTTCGACAAAGGATTCGTACCCTCACCTTCCTGCTTTTGGTAATGACCGCAGCTGGAGCACATGCCTGGACACCCTGCCCCGGCTACGCTGCCGGGGACCCGGACCAACCGCGTTCGGTGTTTGTCTCACCCTACACGCATCACTGGCGACATTCCGACGACCACAGGCACGTGGTTCTCATCGGCACGCAGCGTCAGTTGCCCAACGACCGCCTGTGCGGCGTCAGCCTGTTCAGCAACTCTTTTGGTCAGCCCTCCCTGTATGCCTTCACGGGCTGGTACTGGCCCCAGATCTCGTCTCGCCATCCCCAGCTGTACATGTCAGTCTCGGCCGGAGTGCTCTACGGCTACGTGGGACCCCACAAGGACAAGGTGCCATTCAACATCGGTGGTTTTTCCCCGGCGATCATTCCCGCCCTCGGCTGGCGATTGAGCGAGCAGGCCTCAGCAGAGGTCCACGTGCTGGGCACCGCCGCGCTCATGTTCGGCGTTTCACGCCAGTTCTGAGGGTCAGGCTCCCAACTGCCGCTCACGGAACCGTTCTTCTTCTTGCAGGCGCAGCACCCGGCGCTGCACCTTGCCGGTGGTGGTCATGGGCAGTACATCGATGAATTCGATCTCCTTCGGGTACTCGTACGGCGCAAGCCGCCCCTTTACATGCGCCTGCAGTTCGACGACCAAAGGCGCATCAAACTCTTGGATCGGATCGACGCACAAGGCCCGCCGCTGGGCATGGTCCGGAGCCAGCACCACATAGGCCTTCACCAAGGCGCCTCGCTGCTCGTCCGGTTTCGGCACCACCGCGGCGTTGGCCACAGCCGGGTGCTTGACCAGGCAGTTCTCAATTTCACTGGGGCCGATCCGGTAGCCCGCCGCCTTGAACACGTCGTCGGCACGACCCTGGTACCAGAGGTAGCCGTCCTCGTCTCGCACGGCCATGTCACCCGTGCGGCACCAGCTGTCAAGCGGGTCGCCGGTGAACTTGGCGAGTGTCGCGGCCTCGTTGTTCCAGTAACCGAGGAAGAAGATCGGGTCCAGGTCGCCATGCACGTCGCGCCGGTGCACCGCCACCTCACCCGGCACACCCACGGGGCATTCCTGGCCGGCGTCATCGATCACCGCCACGCGATGTCCCGGATACCCCTTGCCCATGCTGCCGGGCTTGGCCGGCCACAGGCGGGTGCAGTTGCCCACCACATAGTTGATTTCGGTCTGGCCGAACATTTCATTCACGTTCACGCCCAGCTGTTCGCGGCCGTAGTCGAACACGGCGTCACCCACGGCTTCCCCTGCGCTCATGATGGCGCGCAGGTGCAGGCGGTACCGGGCGCGCGGCTCGGGGCAGGCTTTCATCATGGCCTTGAGGGCGGTGGGAAAGAGGAAGGTGTGCGTCACCCGGTGGCGCTGCAGCAGTTCGAAGGCCACCTCCGGCGCGAAGCGGCCGTTCCAGGCCACGATCGGCCGCCCGAAGTACAGCGTGGGCAGCAGCGCATCCATCAGGCCGCCCGTCCAGGCCCAGTCCGCCGGGCTCCAGAACACCGCGTCGGAAGGACGGCTGGGTTCGGCGGGATCGAAGCCGAACCAGTTCTGGCTGCAGACGAAGCCCGTGAGGTTGCCGATCAACGCCCGGTGCGGGATCAGCGCCCCTTTGGGATTGCCCGTGGTGCCGCTGGTGTAGATGAGCACCGCCGGATCGTCGGCAGAGGTGCTGACGGGGTCGAAACGCTTGCGCATGCCGTCCTGTGCATGGGGCCAGTCGATCACGTCGGTGTCGAACGCGCCCGTGAGACCCACCACGTGCCGCAAGGCCGGACAGCGGCTGCGCACCACCTGAACGGCCGGGCCGGTCACCTCGTCCACCAACGCCACAACGGCCGCGCTGTCCTGCAGGCGGTACTCCAGAGCCTCGGGGCCGAACAGCTGCGACAGCGGCATGGCCACCGCGCCCATCTGCAACACGGCCATGTAAGCCACTGCCGTCTCGAAACGCTGGGGCAGGACGATGGCCACCCGGTCCCCGCGCCGCACGCCCAGCAAGCGCAGGGCATGGGACAGACGGTTCGCGTCCTCGGCGAGCTCTGCATAGCTGTGGGCGCGGGGCTTGCGGCCAGGGCCATCGTCGATCACGGCGATCTGGGAGGCGGTGGCCTTTGCGGCCGCCCAGCGCCGGCAGCAGGCCTGGGCCATGTTGAAGTGGGCGGGCACCCGCCACCCGAAAGACGCGTGCAGGGTTTCGTAGGCGTCGCTGGCTTGACTGACTTTCACGACTTGTCTCCTGAATAATGTCAGGAATGTACCAAGTCCGCGTTCCTTCCCGCAGCGAATTCGTTCCCGTTCGCACCCATCTCTACCACCTGCGCCAATGGGGCCAAGCCGTTGAAGGGTTGCCGCCACTGGTGCTTGTGCACGGCTGGATGGACGTCGCCGCCTCCTGGCAGTTCATGGTGGACGCGCTCGTCGACACGGCGCTCGCCGGCCGACACATCGTCGCGCCCGACTGGCGGGGCTTCGGCCTCACCCGCGAACGCCATGCGCCAGGCGACCGACCCAGCGACTACGGACATGCCGACCACTACTGGTTTCCCGATTACCTGGCCGACCTCGACCAGCTCATTGCCCATGTCAACACGCAGCAAGGCCGCGCACCCGATGCGCCGGTCGACCTGGTGGGCCACAGCATGGGTGGCAACGTAGCCATGCTCTATGCGGGAGTGCGGCCGCAACGCATCCGCCGGCTCGTCAACCTTGAGGGCTTTGGCATGCCGGCCAGCCGACCCAGCCAGGCGGCTGGGCGCTACGCCAAATGGCTGGACGCACTGGCCACGATGCAGCGTGGCGAGCTCACCCTGAACACTTATGACGGCGTCGAGGGCGTGGCCCGCCGACTCATGAAAACCAACCCGCGACTGGCCGCAGACCGGGCACTGTGGCTGGCCCACCACTGGGCCGCACCCAATGCCCAAGGCCGCTGGGAGATTCTCGGCGACCCGGCCCACAAGGTCATCAACGCGCAGCTCTACCGGGTGGAGGAGGTGCTGGAGATCTGGCGCCGCATCACGGCGCCGGTGCTCGCGGTCGAGGCAACGGATGACAGCCTGGCCCAGTGGTTCAGGCAGGGCGAATACACGCTGGCCGAATACCATGAGAGGCTCCAGGCGGTCCCTGACCACCGGGTGGAAGTGATCCAGGACGCCGGGCACATGCTCCACCACGATCAGCCCCAGGCCCTGGCCCGGCTGCTGGAGACCTTCCTGGCCTGATGAAGGGCCCGTCCATGCGAAAATCGCAGGTTTTTGACAAGAAACACGAGATCTGACCATGGAAGCCGAACGCCTCAACGCCCTCTCCGCCCGACTCAAGGACCTCAGCGAGCGCGTGGTCGAGCTACGGAGGTATCTTTGACTACGATGCCAAGTCCCTCAAACTGAGCGAAGTCAATGCCGCGCTGGAAGATCCCACCGTCTGGGACAACCCCAAGCGCGCCCAGGAGCTGGGCAAGGAAAAGCGTTCCCTTGAAGACGTGGTGCTGGTGCTCGACCGTCTGACCATGGAACTCGCGGACAACACCGAGCTGTTCGAGATGTCCGCCGCCGATGAGGACGACGCCGGACTGGAAACCATCGAAGGCGAAGCCGAAAAGCTGGCCGCCGACGTGGAAAAGCTCGAATTCCGCCGGATGTTCAACCAGCCGGCCGATCCGAACAACTGCTTCCTCGACATCCAGGCCGGCGCGGGCGGGACCGAAGCCTGCGACTGGGCGAGCATGCTGCTGCGTCAGTACCTGCGCTACGCCGAACGGCAAGGCTTCAAGGCCACCGTCGAAGACGAAACCCCCGGCGACACCGCCGGCATCAAGAGTGCCACCATCAAGATCGAGGGCGATTACGCCTACGGTCTGCTGCGCACCGAAACCGGTGTCCACCGTCTGGTGCGCAAGTCGCCGTTCGACAGCTCGGGCGGCCGCCACACCTCGTTCGCGTCGGTGTTCGTGTATCCCGAAATCGACGATTCGGTCGAAATCAACATCAACCCGGCAGATGTCCGCGTGGACACCTACCGCGCCAGCGGTGCCGGTGGCCAGCACATCAACAAGACCGACTCCGCCGTTCGCCTGACGCACGTGCCCACCGGCCTGGTCGTCCAGTGCCAGGACAGCCGCAGCCAGCACAGCAACCGCGACATGGCCTGGCAGCGCCTGCGCGCCAAGCTGTACGACTTTGAAATGCGCAAGCGCATGGAAGCCCAGCAGAAGCTGGAAGACACCAAGACCGACGTGGGCTGGGGCCACCAGATCCGCTCCTACGTGCTGGACCAGAGCCGCATCAAGGACCTGCGCACCAACGTCGAAATCTCCAACACCCAGAAAGTGCTCGACGGCGACCTGGACGCCTTCATCGAAGCCTCTCTGAAACAAGGCGTCTGACCCATGACCTCTCTGCGTGAAGGCCCCACCGCTGTGATCAAGCGCGAGGATTACACCGCGCCTGCCTATTTCATCGACACGGTCGACCTGACCTTCGACCTCGACCCGGCCAAGACCCGCGTGCTCAACCGCATGCGCGTGCGCCGCAACCCCAATGTGCCTGCCCAAGCCTTGCGGCTTGACGGCGAAGACCTGAATCTGGCGCGCGTGCTGGTGAACGGCGCCGGCACCAGCTTCAAAATGGACGGCCACCAGCTCGTGCTGGAAAAGCTGCCCGAGGGCGATGAGCCCTTCGAGCTGGAAATCTTCACCACCTGCGCACCCGCCAAGAACACCCAGCTCATGGGCCTGTACGTGAGCCAGGGCACCTTCTTCACCCAGTGCGAGGCCGAAGGTTTCCGCCGCATCACCTACTTCCTGGACCGGCCTGACGTCATGGCCAGCTACACCGTGACGCTGCGTGCCGACCAGGCCGCCTACCCGGTGCTGCTCTCCAACGGCAACCTGGTGGAGCAAGGCCTGCTGGAAGGTGGCCGCCACTTTGCGAAATGGGTGGACCCGCACAAAAAGCCCTGCTACCTGTTCGCGCTGGTGGCCGGCAACCTGGTCCGTCGCGAGCAGAAAGTCATCAGCCGCAGCGGCACCGAACACACGCTGCAGGTGTACGTGCGCCGCGGCGACCTCGACAAGACCGAGCACGCCATGCAGTCCCTCATGGCCTCCATCGCCTGGGACGAGGCCCGCTTCGGCCTGCCGCTCGACCTGGAACGCTTCATGATCGTCGCCACCAGCGACTTCAACATGGGCGCCATGGAAAACAAGGGCCTGAACATCTTCAACACGAAGTACGTGCTGGCCAGCCCTGCCACCGCCACCGACACCGACTTCGGCAACGTGGAAAGCGTGGTTGCCCACGAATACTTCCACAACTGGACCGGCAACCGCGTCACCTGCCGCGACTGGTTCCAGCTGAGCCTGAAGGAAGGCCTCACGGTGTTCCGCGACCAGGAATTCAGCATGGACATGGCGGGCAGCCCGTCGGCCCGCGCCGTCAAGCGGATCGAAGACGTGCGGGTGCTGCGCACCGCCCAGTTCCCGGAAGATGCGGGCCCCATGGCCCACCCCGTGCGGCCCGACCAGTACGCCGAGATCAACAACTTCTACACTGTCACCGTCTACGAAAAGGGCGCCGAGGTGGTGCGGATGCAGCAGACCCTCGTGGGCCGGGAAGGCTTCGCGAAGGGCATGAAGCTGTACTTCGAGCGTCACGACGGCCAGGCCGTGACCTGCGACGACTTCGCTCAGGCCATGGCCGACGCCAACCCGGACAGCGACCTGGCCCGCCTGCTGCCCCAGTTCAAGCGCTGGTACAGCCAGGCCGGCACGCCGCGCGTCAAGGCGGAGGGCGTCTACCACGCCGCTGAGCGAACCTACACCCTCACCATGTCGCAAAGCTGCCCGGCCACTCCCGGCCAGCCGGTGAAGGAACCCTTCGTCATTCCAGTGGCGCTGGGCCTGCTGGACGCACAAGGCCAGGAACTGCCGCTGCAACTGGCCCACTGGAGCCATGCCGAAAATGGTACACGCACCCTGGTACTGACCCAACCCAGCGAAACCTTCACCTTCGTGAACGTGGACAGCGAACCCGTGCCCTCGCTGCTGCGCGGCTTCAGCGCCCCCGTCGTACTGGAACACCAATACACCGATACCCAATTGCTGACCCTGCTGGCCCACGACAGCGACGCGTTCAACCGCTGGGAAGCCGGTCAACGCCTGGCGCTGCGCAGAGCCCTTGCCGCCATCCGTGCCGACGGCCCGGTACACGCTGAGGTGCTGGACGCCGCCTACCTGGACGCCATGCGCGCCGTCCTGCGCCACCCCGGTCTGGATGCCGCGTTCAAGGACCTGGTCCTCACTCTGCCGGCAGAAACCTACATTGCCGAACAGCTCGACGTGGTGGACCCGCAGCGTATCCACGCCGTGCGTGAGGCCATGCGCCACCAGCTCGCCCATGCCCTGCACGACGACTGGGTCCACGCCTACGAAGCCCACAAGGACAACGGTGCCTACCGGCCCGACCCAGTCTCCAGCGGTCGCCGCGCCCTGGCAGGGCTGGCGCTGCAGATGCTGTGCCTGGCCGCCCACGACAACAGCAACCCGGTGTGGCCGGGCAAGGCCTACCAGCGCTTCAAGGACGCGGGCAACATGACCGACCGCTTCAACGCCCTGCAGGCGCTGGTCGTCAGCGGTCATGCCCTGGCCCAAGACGCGCTCAAGCGCTTCCACAGCCAGTTCCAGCGCGACGACCTGGTGCTCGACAAGTGGTTTGCGCTGCAGGCGGGCGCACCCGACCGCTCCGGCAATGTCCTGCCCTTGGTGCGCCAGCTCTTGCAGCACCCGGACTTCCACCTGCGCAACCCGAACCGGGCGCGCAGCGTCATCAGCACCTACTGCCACGCCAACCCCGGCGCCTTCCACCGCGTGGATGCCGCTGGCTACGTGTTCTGGAGCGAGCGCGTGCTGGAAATCGACGCTTTCAACCCACAGGTGGCCGCCCGCTTGGCCCGTGCGCTTGACCGCTGGAGCAAGCTCGCCGAACCCTATCGCAGTGCCGCCCGCGAAGCGATTGCCCGTGTCGCCGCTCATGAAGCGCTCAGCAACGACGTGCGTGAGGTCGTCACCCGGGCCTTGGCCGACTGACCCCTGGCGCTAAAATAGAGGGCTTTTGCGCGGCATCTTTCCGCGCGCCCTCCCCCCCGGTTTTTCCACCCAGACAGGTACCTGCCATCATGTCTCTGTTCACCGCCGTCGAAATGGCCCCCCGTGACCCCATCCTGGGTCTGAATGAGCAGTTTGCTGCCGACACCAACCCGAACAAGGTCAACCTCGGCGTGGGCGTCTATTACGACGACAACGGCAAGCTGCCCCTGCTGCAGTGCGTGCAACAGGCTGAAAAAGCCATGATGGACAAGCCCGCCGCGCGTGGCTACCTGCCCATCGACGGTATTGCCGCCTACGACAACGCCGTGAAGGGCCTGGTGTTTGGCGTTGACAGCGAACCGGTCAAGAGCGGCCGCGTGGCCACCGTGCAGGCACTGGGCGGCACTGGCGGCCTGAAGATTGGCGCTGACTTCCTGAAGAAGCTCACCCCCAACGCCAAGGTGCT
>JAUVXK010000119.1 GCA_030603635.1 Burkholderiales bacterium
AAAATCGTCGGCTTCATCAAGCTGCAGGTGCCAGCTGGTAAGGCCAACCCCTCTCCCCCGATCGGTCCGGCGCTGGGTCAGCGCGGCCTGAACATCATGGAGTTCTGCAAGGCGTTCAACGCCCAGACCCAGGGCGTCGAGCCCGGTCTGCCGCTGCCGGTGGTGATCACCGCCTTCGCGGACAAGAGCTTCACCTTCATCATCAAGACCCCTCCGGCCACGACCCTCATCAAGAAGGCCATCAAGCTGGACAAGGGCTCTTCCGTGCCGAACAAGAACAAGGTCGGCAAGATCACCCGTGCCCAGCTCGAGGAAATCGCCAAGACCAAGATGAAGGACATGACTGCTGCCGATATCGAAGCTGCCGTCAAGACCATCGCCGGTTCGGCCCGTTCGATGGGCGTGATTGTGGAGGGCGTGTGACATGGCCAAGCTGACCAAGAAGCAAAAAGCCCTGCAGGGCAAGGTGGAGTCCACCAAGCTGTATCCCCTGACCGATGCCTTGTCGCTGGTCAAGGAGTGCGCCAGCGCCAAGTTCGACGAGTCGATCGACGTCGCGGTGCAGCTTGGCGTGGATGCCAAGAAGTCCGATCAGGTGGTGCGCGGCGCCGTGGTGCTGCCCAATGGCACCGGCAAGACCAAGCGCGTCGCCGTGTTTGCCCAGGGTGCCAAGGCTGAAGAGGCCAAGGCTGCGGGTGCCGACGTGGTGGGCTTCGACGACCTGGCTGCCGACATCAAGGCTGGCAAGATGGATTTTGACGTGGTCATTGCCTCCCCCGATGCAATGCGTGTCGTCGGTACTCTGGGTCAGATCCTGGGGCCCCGCGGTCTGATGCCGAACCCCAAGGTTGGCACCGTGACGCCCGATGTGGCCACCGCCGTGAAGAATGCCAAGGCTGGTCAGGTGCAGTTCCGTGTGGACAAGGCCGGTATCGTGCACGGTACGATCGGTCGCCGTTCGTTCGACAACGACAAACTGCAGGGCAACCTGGTGGCGTTGATCGAAGCCCTGAACAAGGCCAAGCCCGCATCGTCCAAAGGTCAGTACCTGCGCAAGGTGGCGGTGTCGTCCACCATGGGAGTGGGTGTGCGGGTGGACGTGCAGTCCATCGCGGCCTGATAAAGAAAATCCTGCCTCGCTTTCTGGGCGGGGCGGGTTGGTGGGTCCGCCCGGTTCCGGGTGGGGCCATCCAAGACCGCTGGTGTGGTTCGGTGCAAGCCGGGTCGCTTAATGACGCAGGCGCCAGCGCAGATGGCGATCCCGCCGCAGATGGATACTTTTCCAAAAACGGTTGGTCGCTGCAATGAGGTGCATGGAAAGGCTTGAGCCTGACCGTGTTTTTTAAGGAGTAGACCTTGAGTCTGAATCGCAGTGAGAAGCAAGCCGTCATCGACGAGGTGTCGGCGCTCGCCGCTAAAGCTCAAACGCTCGTGATGGCGGAATACCGCGGGATCACGGTCGCTGCTTTGACCCAGTTGCGCGTGGACGCTCGCAGCAAGGGTGTGAGCCTGAGTGTGTTGAAGAACACGCTGGCCCGCCGTGCTGTGACGGGCACCGGCTTCGAGGCAGGCGCCGACCAGATGACCGGTCCGCTGATCTATGGCTTCTCGGAAGATGCCGTGGCCGCCGCCAAGGTGGTGGCCGACTTCGCGAAAACCAATGACAAGTTGGTGATTCGCGGTGGCGTGTATTCCGGCAAGGCCCTGGATGCGAACGGCGTGAAGCAGCTGGCCAGTATTCCTTCCAAGGAAGTGCTGCTGGCGCAGTTGCTGGGCTTGATGCAGTCCCCCATCTCTCGCACCGCCCGTGTGCTGGCCGCTCTGGCCGAGAAGAAGGGCGAGGCGCAGGCCGCCTGATCGGCGCCTGTTTGTCCCAACAGTTATTAGGAAATCAAAATGGCATTCGACAAAGACGCATTTTTGACCGCGCTGGACAGCATGTCGGTCATGGAACTCAACGACCTGGTGAAAGCCATCGAAGAGAAGTTTGGTGTGAGCGCTGCCGCCATGGCCGCTCCTGCTGCTGGTGGTGGCGGTGCTGCCGCTCCGGCCGCTGAAGAGAAGACCGATTTCGACGTGGTGCTGCAAGAAGCGGGTTCCAACAAGGTTTCCGTCATCAAGGCCGTGCGTGAAATCACTGGCCTGGGCCTGAAAGAAGCCAAGGACCTGGTCGACGGCGCTCCCAAGACCGTCAAGGAAGCCATGCCCAAGGCCGACGCCGAAGCCGCCAAGAAGAAGCTGGAAGAAGCCGGCGCCAAGGCCGAACTCAAGTAATCGGCTGGCGTTCCAAGGCTGGAAAGTCCGTCAAGGGCCTTCCAGCCTTTTGGCGCTTCAGAGCGCACCGTCAAGATGCCTGGTCACCAGTCATCTTGACCGTGTCTTCTGACCCCGACTGCAGAAGACGGCTTGGTTCGGGCCTGCGTGCAATGCGCAGGCCGTCCGCCACTGACTGGTAGAGGCCAGTCGCCAAGATCCGGGGGCGTGCATGCATGTTCCCGTCCCTCAGTCGCCGCAGACCTCAAGCCCGGAGATCTCATGGCTCATTACTCGTACACCGAACGCAAGCGCATCCGCAAGAGCTTTGGCAGCCGCGAAAACGTGCTGGAAATTCCATACCTCCTGCAGATGCAGAAGGACGCCTACACCGCGTTCCTTCAGGCCGATGTACCCCCGCGTCAACGCCGTCACGAAGGCCTGCAGGCCGCTTTCGAATCGGCTTTCCCCATCGTCTCGCACAACGGATTCGTCGAGATGAAGTTCGTGGAGTACAACCTGGCCAAGCCCGCGTTCGACGTGCGCGAATGCCAGACCCGTGGCCTCACATTCGCCTCCGCCGTGCGCGCGCGCGTACAGCTCATCATCTACGACCGCGAGTCTTCCACGCCACAGTCCAAAGTGGTCAAGGAAGTCAAGGAGCAGGAGGTCTACATGGGCGAAGTGCCGCTCATGACGGACAAGGGGTCGTTCATCATCAACGGCACCGAGCGTGTCATCGTCTCGCAGCTGCACCGCTCTCCCGGGGTCTTTTTCGAGCACGACAAGGGCAAGACGCACAGCTCGGGCAAGCTGCTGTTCTCGGCCCGGATCATCCCCTACCGCGGTTCCTGGCTCGACTTCGAATTCGACCCCAAGGACTTGCTGTACTTCCGCGTGGACCGTCGCCGCAAGATGCCGGTCACCATCCTGCTGAAGGCCATCGGACTGAACCCCGAGCAGATCCTGGCCAATTTCTTCGTGAACGACCATTTCCGCCTGATGGACAGCGGCGCCCAGATGGCGTTCGTGTCCGAGCGCCTGCGTGGCGAGGTGGCCCGTTTTGACATCACCGACAAGTCGGGCAAGGTGGTGGTGGCCAAGGACAAGCGCATCACCGCACGGCACACCCGTGAGCTGGAGCAGTCCGGTACCACCCACATCAGCGTGCCAGAGGACTTCCTGCTGGGTCGGGTGGTGGCCAAGAACGTGGTCGAACCCGACACGGGCGAGATCATCGCCAAGGCCAACGACGAGCTGACCGAAACCCTGCTGAAGAAGCTGCGCAGCGCCGGCGTGCAGGAACTGCCCTGCCTCTACACCAACGAACTGGACCAGGGCGCCTACATCAGTCAGACGCTGCGCACCGACGAAACGGTGGACGAATTCGCTGCCCGTGTGGCCATCTACCGCATGATGCGCCCTGGTGAGCCGCCGACCGAAGACGCCGTGCAGGCCCTGTTCCACCGCCTGTTTTACAACCCGGACACCTACGACCTGTCGCGCGTGGGCCGCATGAAGTTCAACGCCCGTGTGGGCCGCGATTCGGCCGAGGGCCCGATGGTCCTGTCCAACGAGGACATCCTGGACGTGGTGAAGATCCTGGTCGATCTGCGCAACGGCAAGGGCGAGGTCGATGACATCGACCATCTGGGCAACCGCCGTGTGCGTTGCGTGGGCGAACTGGCCGAAAACCAGTACCGTACCGGTCTTGCGCGTATCGAGAAGGCCGTGAAGGAGCGTCTGGGCCAGGCCGAGCAAGAGCCGCTGATGCCGCACGACCTGATCAACTCCAAGCCGATTTCCGCGGCCCTCAAGGAGTTTTTCGGCGCGTCGCAACTGTCGCAGTTCATGGACCAGACCAACCCTCTGGCCGAGATCACGCACAAGCGACGCGTGTCGGCCCTGGGCCCGGGCGGTTTGACCCGCGAACGCGCTGGCTTCGAGGTGCGCGACGTGCACGTGACCCACTACGGCCGCGTCTGCCCGATCGAAACGCCTGAAGGCCCGAACATTGGTCTGATCAACTCGCTGGCCCTGTACGCCCGCCTGAACGAGTACGGTTTCATCGAAACCCCGTACCGTCGCGTGGTGGATGGCAAGGTGACCAACCAGATCGACTACCTGTCGGCCATCGAGGAAGGCAAGTACGTGATCGCCCAGGCCAACGCGGCGTTGGATGGTGAAGGCCGTCTGACCGGCGAGCTGGTGTCGGCACGCGAGAAGGGCGAATCTGTCCTGACGCCGCCCGATACCGTTGAATACATGGACGTGTCGCCGGCCCAGATCGTGTCGGTGGCGGCCTCGCTGGTGCCCTTCCTGGAGCACGACGACGCGAACCGCGCGCTCATGGGCGCCAACATGTCGCGTCAGGCCGTGCCCACGCTGCGTCCGGAAAAGCCGCTGGTCGGCACTGGCATCGAGCGCGTGGCCGCCATCGACTCGGGCACCGTGGTCACCGCCAACCGCGGCGGTGTGGTGGACTATGTCGATGCCACCCGTATCGTGATCCGTGTGCACGACGACGAAGCCGTGGCTGGTGAAGTGGGGGTGGACATCTACAACCTGATCAAGTACCAGCGTTCCAACCAGAACACCAACATCCACCAGCGTCCGATCGTCAAGAAGGGCGAACTGATTCACAAGGGTGCGGTGATCGCCGATGGCGCTTCCACCGATCTTGGCGAGATCTCGATCGGCCAGAACATGCTGATCGCGTTCATGCCCTGGAACGGCTACAACTTCGAAGACTCGATCCTGATCTCGGAGAAGGTCGTGTCCGAGGACCGTTACACCTCGATCCACATCGAGGAGCTGGTGGTGATGGCGCGCGACACCAAGCTCGGTGCCGAGGAAATCACACGCGACATTCCCAACCTGGCCGAACAGCAACTCAACCGTCTGGACGAATCCGGCATCATCTACGTGGGCGCCGAAGTGCTGCCCGGTGACGTGTTGGTGGGCAAGGTCACGCCCAAGGGCGAGACCACGCTGACGCCGGAAGAGAAACTGCTGCGCGCCATCTTCGGCGAGAAGGCGTCCGACGTGAAGGACACCTCGCTGCGTGTGGAGCAGGGCTCGCAAGGTACCGTGATCGACGTGCAGGTCTTCACCCGTGAAGGCATTCAGCGCGACAAGCGGGCCCAGCAGATCATCGACGACGAGCTCAAACGCTTCCGTCTGGATCTGAACGACCAGCTGCGCATCGTGGAGGCGGATGCCTTCGACCGGATCGAGAAGCTGCTGACCGGCAAGGTCGCCAACGGCGGCCCGAAGAAGCTGGCCAAGGGCTCGACCATCGACAAGGCCTATCTGGCCGAGGTGGACAAGTACCACTGGTTCGACATCCGCCCAGCGGACGAGAACGTCGCCGCTCAGCTGGAGTCCATCAAGAACTCCATGGAGCAGACGCGCCATGCCTTCGACTTGGCTTTCGAAGAAAAGCGCAAGAAGCTCACCCAGGGCGACGAGTTGCCTGCGGGCGTGTTGAAGATGGTCAAGGTTTACCTGGCTGTCAAGCGCCGTCTGCAGCCCGGTGACAAGATGGCCGGCCGTCACGGCAACAAGGGCGTGGTTTCCAAGATCACCCCGGTCGAGGACATGCCCTACCTGGCCGACGGTACGCCGGTGGACATCGTGCTGAACCCGCTGGGCGTGCCCTCACGGATGAACATCGGGCAGGTGCTGGAAGTGCATCTGGGTTGGGCCGCGAAGGGGCTGGGCGAGCGTCTCGGCGAGATGCTCCGGCGTGAGGCCGCTGCAGCCGAGATCCGTGGCTTCCTCGACCAGATCTACAACCGTGCGGGCCGCAAGGAAAGCCTGGAGGACCTCAACGATCAGGAACTGGTCGCCATGGCGCAGGAGCTGACGAAGGGTGTCCCGTTCGCCTCTCCGGTGTTCGACGGTGCCTCGGAAGCGGAGATCCTCGACATGCTCAAGCTGGCCTATCCGGAGGACATCGCGAAAGCCAAGGGCCTGACCGATACCCGCACCCAGGCCCAGCTCTACGACGGTCGCACCGGCGACGCGTTCGAGCGCGTGACCACGGTGGGCTACATGCACTACCTGAAGCTGCACCACTTGGTCGACGACAAGATGCACGCCCGCTCCACCGGCCCGTACTCCCTGGTCACCCAGCAGCCGCTGGGCGGCAAGGCGCAGTTCGGTGGTCAGCGTTTCGGTGAGATGGAAGTGTGGGCTCTGGAAGCCTATGGCGCCTCCTACATCCTGCAGGAGATGCTCACCGTCAAGTCCGACGACGTGCAGGGCCGTACCAAGGTGTACGAGTCCATCGTCAAGGGCGAGCACGCCATCGACGCCGGCATGCCGGAGTCGTTCAACGTGCTGGTCAAGGAAATCCGCTCGCTCGGTATCGACATCGAACTCGAACGCTCCTGATTCACCGAAGAAAAGGAAAGCAATCCATGAAATCCTTGCTCGACCTGTTCAAGCAGTTCACGCCCGACGAGCACTTCGATGCCATCCGCATCGGTCTGGCATCGCCGGAAAAAATCCGCTCCTGGTCCTTCGGTGAAGTCAAGAAGCCCGAGACCATCAACTACCGCACGTTCAAGCCCGAGCGTGACGGCCTGTTCTGCGCCAAGATCTTCGGTCCCATCAAGGACTATGAGTGTCTGTGCGGCAAGTACAAGCGCCTCAAGCACCGCGGCGTGATCTGCGAGAAGTGCGGCGTGGAAGTGACCCAGACCAAGGTGCGCCGCGAGCGCATGGGCCACATCGACCTGGCCGCGCCCTGCGCGCACATCTGGTTCCTGAAGTCGCTCCCGTCGCGTCTGGGCCTGGTGCTCGACATGACGCTGCGCGACATCGAACGCGTGCTGTATTTCGAAGCCTACGTCGTGACCGACCCAGGCATGACCCCGCTGAAGAAGTTCAGCATCATGTCGGAAGACGACTACGACGCCAAGGTCAAGGAATACGGTGACGAATTCATCGCCAAGATGGGCGCCGAAGGCATCAAGGAGCTGCTGCAGAGCATCGACCTCGACATCGAGATCGAGCGCCTGCGCAACGACCTCACCGGTTCCGAACTCAAGGTCAAGAAGAACGCCAAGCGCCTGAAGGTGCTGGAAGCGTTCAAGAAGTCCGGCATCAAGCCTGAGTGGATGATTCTGGAAGTGCTGCCCGTGCTGCCGCCGGACCTGCGTCCGCTCGTGCCGCTGGACGGTGGCCGCTTCGCCACCTCGGACCTGAATGACCTGTACCGTCGCGTCATCAACCGTAACAACCGCCTCAAGCGCCTGCTCGAGCTGAAGGCGCCGGACAGCCTCGTGCGC
>JAUVXK010000122.1 GCA_030603635.1 Burkholderiales bacterium
CGGGTTTCGTCAAAGCGTTCACCCAGTTCGTGGCGCAGGTAGCCCAGCGGCTCGTCGATGTTCTCGACAATGCCTGCGGCCTGTGCCAGCGGGTTGCGGGGCACCCACATCCAGCCGCCCGACCAGGCCGTGGTGCCGCCAAACTGCGGCTCCTTTTCCAGAATGATGACCTTGAGCCCCAGGTGTGCAGCGGTCACTGCCGCCGACAGGCCGCCCGCGCCAGAACCGATGACCAGCAGGTCGCAATCAAGGGAGGACGCGGTATCGGCAGCGGGCATGGCGGGGTTGAACGCGGGTCAGACCGCGTAGATGGGCTTGCGGCCGTCAGCGGCGGGGGTGCCGCCGGTTTCGGCCGTGAGGTTGAAGAAGGGCGAGGCGCCGCTGGCCGCTGCCAGTTGGGAGGCCGTGGACAGCAGCTCGGGCGCCAGAGCGAGCATGCGCTCTTGCGTGAAACGCACGGTGGGGCCTGCGATGGTGATGACACCGATGGCAGGCTGACCTTGAAAGCGCACCGGTGCCGACATGGCCGACAGGCCGAGGCTGTAGGTGTCGGTGGTCATGCTGTAGCCGCGTTCGCGCGTAGCGTGCACGGCCTCCAGCACGGCCTGCAGGGTGGTGGGGGCGGCGGGGCCGAACTGCTCGGGCATGCCAATGCCTTGTTTGGCCACCAGCGCCAGGGCAGCGTCGTCGCTCATGGTGGACATCCACGCCCAGCCGGACGATGAGCACGACAGGCGCGCGTCGCTGCCCATGTCGGGGTCGTAGCGCAGGCCTTGGCGCGCGCCTTGGGCGCGGGCCACCCAGGTGAGGCGTTCGCCGTCCACCACCGACAGGCGCACCAGCTCGCCCGACACTTCGGCCAAACGGTTCAGCAGCGGCTGCGCAATGTCCACGATACCGCTGTTGCTCAGGTAGCTCAGCCCCATGGACACGAGCTTGGTGGTCAGCAGGTAGTCGCCATGGCCGCGTGCCTGGCGCACATAGCCCAGGCGTACCAAGTCGGCCAGCAGGCGGTGCACCGCGCTGCGCGGTATGTTGAGCTGGTCGGCAATGGCGGCCAGTTCCATGCCCTCGCCATGTTGCGACAGCAGCTCCAGGATGCCGAGGGTGCGTTCGAGTACGCCGTTCATAACTGGCCTCCGCAGAGCCGCCTCAAGGAGGCCAGGGCCCCCTCGGGGGGCAGCGAATGGAATGAGCGTGGGGGCATGGTTGCTTCTCCGGTTCCGAATTACCCGGGCAGGGTACAGGAAACGGCCTGTCCGCTGACGGCTGCCTCGTGCACGGCCAGCGTGGCCTGGAGGGTGCGCAAGCCGTCCAGTGCGCTGCACAGCGGCGCTTCGCGGCCGTCGATCACGGCGGCAAAGTGCTGCAGCTGGCGTTCGTACGGGTCGGCGGCGTGCACCATGGTCTGCTCGCGCGTCATCTCGGCGTGCCACTGGCGTTCGCCCCGGTAGCCCCACAGGGCCAGGCCGGGCAGCGATAGCGAGCCATGCGTGCCCGCAATGAAATGCGACTGCACCTCCTGGCGCGGGTACTGGCCTTGTTCGCCCGCGCAGAAGTCCCAGCACCAGGGCGATGCCACCGTGTCGGACACCACCACCGTGCCCAGCGCGCCGTTGTCAAAGCGCAGCACGGCGGCTGCAGTGTCTTCCACCTCGAAGCCGCGCACGGCATGGCTGTCCACGGCCTGCACCGAGGTGATCTCGCCCACCAGGAAGCGCAGCATGTCGATGTCGTGGATCAGGTTGATCAGCACCGGGCCGCCACCGGCCTGGCGGCGCCAGGCCATGTCGAAGTAGCTGTCGGGCTTGAGGAACATGGCAAACACCATGGCCGACACGAGGCGGCCCAGCCGCCCTTGATCGATCAGCTCGCGGGCGCGCCGGTTGATGGGGTTGTGGCGCCGGTGGTGCCCCACCAGCACGGGGGTCTTGTGGGCGGCCACGGCATCCACCAGGCGCTTCGCGTCGGCCACGGTATCGGCAATCGGCTTTTCCACCAGCGCGGGAATGCCGCGCGCCAGGCAGTCGCTGGCCACGGCCACGTGGGTGGCGTTGGGCGTGGCCACGATGGCGCCTTGCGGGCGGGCCTGGTCCAGCAGGCTCAGATGGTCGGCAAACCAGGGGGCGCCCACGCTGCGTGCCAGGGCCTCGCCAGCGGGTGTCGGGTCGGCAATGCCCGCCAGTTCCAGGTTGGGCGCGCGCAGGATGCGGTCGACGTGCGTGCGGCCGATGGCGCCGGCGCCGATCACTGCAAGGCGGGTGGTGTTCATGGGGCTTGTCTCGTTTTGTGGGTCTGCTTGGGTGCGAGTGTATTAAAAAACAGAACGATATTCAATAGTTGAACAACATTCCACTTTTATGTATGATCCGCTCCACACCCTGACAACAAGGCTGAGAGACATGACCGACACACTCAACGGCGCCACGCGGGTCCACTTCATCGTGGGTGACCCCATCGCCCAGGTGAAATCGCCTGCTGGCGTGACCCAGGCGTTCGCCGACCACGGCCGCAATGCCATCTGCATTCCCGCTCACGTTTCTCCGGCCGATCTGGCAGGGTGGACGGCAGGCATCTCCAAGGCCCAGAACGTGGACGGCATCATCGTCACGGTGCCGCACAAGTTCGCCTGCCGCGAGCTGTGTGCCACGGTGTCGGAGCGGGCGGCCTTTCTGGGTGGCGTGAACACCATGCGCCGCAACGCCGACGGCACCTGGCACGGCGACATGTTCGACGGCCTGGGCTATGTGGAAGCCATGCGCGCCAAGGGCTGCGAGCCCAAGGGCCAGCGGGTGCTGCTGGTGGGTGCTGGTGGCGCGGGTTCTGCCATTGCACACGCCTTGGTTGTGGCGGGCGTGTCTGAACTGGCCATCCACGACGCAGACGTTGCACGCCGCGACTCGCTGGTACAGCGCCTGGCCGGGCTGGGTCTGGGGCAGGTGCGTGCCGGGTCGTCAGACCCCTCAGGTTTCAACATTGCCATCAATGCCACGCCCATCGGCATGAAGGAAGGCGACCCCCATCCCATCGACTCCAGCAAGTTCACCCCTGCGCAGTTCGTGGGTTGCGTGATCACCGCCCCGGCGGTGCCGCCCATGATTCAAGCGGCGCGAGACGCAGGCTGCCACACCATGACCGGTGCAGACATGTTCGCCCGCGTGCGTGACCTGATGGTGACCTTCCTGCTGGAGGCCGCAGCATGAAAGTCGTGCGCCAAGGGTTGCAAGGCATCGCCGATGGCGAAAGCTTTGATGTGGTCGTGGTGGGGGCGGGTGGTGCAGGCCTGTCGGCCGCGCTGTTCGCAGCCATCGAAGGCGCCAAGGTGCTGATCGTCGAGCGCACGGAATACGTGGGTGGTACCACGGCCTGGTCGGCGGGCACCACCTGGGTGCCGGGCACGGCGCACGGCAAACGCGTCAACCCGCACGACACGCTGGACGCCGCAGCCACCTACCTGGACAACGCCGTGGGCGAGCGCACCCCCGCCTCTGTGCGCCAGGCCTTTCTGGCGCATGGCGCCCAGGCCGTGGCGCATGTTGAGGCCAACAGCGAAGTCAAATACCGCCCCTACCCCAAGCACCCGGACTACATTTCTGACCTGGGTGGATCGACCCTGAACGGCCGCGCGCTGGAGCCGCTGCCCTTTGACGGCCGCCTGCTGGGCGAGCTGTTCAGCTTGCTGCGCCCGCCCATTCCCGAGTTCACCGTGCTCGGCGGCATGATGGTGGACCGCACCGACATCAACCACCTGCTGGCCATGACGAAATCGTGGCCGTCGCTCAAGCATTCGGTACGCATCGTGTTGCGTCACCTGGCCGACCGCCTGCGCTACCCGCGCGGCACCCGGCTGGTGATGGGCAATGCGCTGGTGGCGCGGTTGCTGTATTCACTGCAGCAGCGCGGCAACGTGACCCTGGCCATGGAAACCGAGGTGAGCGAATTCGCCACCGGTACGAACGGTGTGGAAGGCCTGGCGCTGCGCAGCGGCGGCGAAACCCGGCGCGTGCACGCCAAGGGCGGCGTGGTGCTGGCCAGCGGCGGCTTCAACCGCCACCCGGGTCTGCGTGCGCAAATGCTGCCCGGCATTCCTGCCGAATGGTGCCCAGCAGCGCCCGGACATACCGGCCAGATGCACGACCTGGCCCAGGGCCTGGGCGCAGCCTATGCCACTGGCGGCATGAGCCCAGCCTTCTGGGCGCCTGTTTCGCTGCGAAAGCGCGCCGACGGCAGCACCGCCGTGTTCCCGCACTTCGTGATGGACCGCGCCAAGCCCGGCATGATCACCGTCAACCAGGCGGGCGAGCGCTTCGTGAACGAAAGCACCTCGTACCACCTGTTCGGCCTGACCATGCAGGCGGCGAACAAAACGTCACCCGCCATTCCCGCCTACCTGGTGTGCGACGCCGAAGCCCTGCGCAAGTACGGCATCGGCATGGTGCGCCCGGGCGGCAAGGGGCTGGCCCCCTTCCTGGCCGACGGCTACCTGACCCAGGGCGGCACGCTGGAAGAGCTGGCCAGCAAGCTGGGCATGGACGCAGCCAAGCTGCGCCAGAGCGTGGAGCAGATCAACGCCTACGCCGACACCGGTGTGGACCCCGACTTTGGCCGTGGCACCACCGCCTACCAGCAGAACCTGGGCGACCCGAACTGGCCGGGCAAGAACCCCAACATCGGGCCGCTGCGCCAGGGGCCGTATTACGCCGTGCGTCTGTACCCGGGCGACATTGGCGCGTCCACCGGCTTTGCCACCGACGAAAACGCCCGCGTGCTTCGCGGTGGCGATGCTGCCATTGACGGCCTGTACGCCGTGGGCAACGACATGAACTCCATCATGGGAGGCACCTACCCTGCCCCGGGCATAACCATTGGGCCCGGGCTGGTCTTTGCCTTCCTGGCGGCGCGTCACGCCGTGCGCCGGGCGCAGGCCTGAGGGATGCACGAAATGTCCAGCTATTTGCACGCATGTGAGGTAATGGAGTCGGAGCCAATGTACAAAATCATTGCAGCAAAGGACTTATGAGTCCAGGGAAAACCCTTGCATCGGTCGATTAACGTACGAAACTGAGCGAAAAACGATCAAAACCTAGATCTGAGCTCCCCATTAGAAGGAGTGACGGTTCTACAGTCCAGTCGTCGACGTGATGGCAGGGCGAAGGATCGGAACAGAATTGTCTGAGTCGCGTCGAGCGATGCAAGGCAGTATTGATAAGTCCCCGCAAGGACTTGATTTCGTCAACAACGTCTTACCAAGGAGACAAGACATGAACCTGAACAAACGCCAATTCATCGGTGCCGGTGCAGCAGCCCTTGCTGCCACAACGCTCGGGCGCCTTGCACATGCTCAAACGGGTTATCCGGTTCGCGATATCAATGCAGTGATCCAGTGGGGAGCTGGGGGAGGAACCGATGTTGCCATGCGCGGTTACGCCCCCTATGCCGAGGAGGCTCTGGGTCGCAAACTGATATTGACCAACCGAACCGGTGGTGCGGGTGCGATAGGTGCCAACTTTGTACTGCAGCAGCCTGCCGATGGGTACACACTCTTGATGGGTGCCGAGCCCCAGGCGCTGTTTCGTGTGATGGGTCTTGCAGACTTTGACTACAACGAGTTTTATCCCATCAACATAGCCGCCATTGCCAACACCATTCTTTTGGTGGCCCGTCCCAATGCGCCTTGGAACACCATGCAGGATTTGCTCAGTCATGTTCAGGCCAATCCCCGTCGAGTGAGGCAGTACATGGCCGGTCAAGGGACAGTGCCCTTCACCGTCAACACCATGATGACTTCGCTCACCAAGTTCGAAACCATCATGATGCCTTTCGATGGTGATGGTCCTGCCATTACTTCCCTGTTGGGGGGGCATGTCGACATTGGTTTCATCGCTTCAGGTGCTGTAATTGAGCATGTACGCGCGGGTCGCTTGAAGGCATTGGGGGTGCTCAGCGACAAGCCCTTCCAAGGGATTGCGCCCATGACGGACGCGCCTTCACTTTCTGCCTTGCCCAAGTATCTTCCATGGGGCTCATGGTATGGCGTGTTTGTCCGAAAGGAAACGCCTGACAACATCAAAGCAGTATTGGTCGATGCGTTTAAAAAAGCGGGCAACAATCCACAATACCGCTCCATGATGGAGGGTCGTGGCACAACGATGCTGAATCTCAGTGGAAATGAAGCACAGGCATTCATCAACCGCTGGCAATCCACCACTGCTTGGTTGTACCATGCAGCTGGTGCCGCCAAGGTCGATCCAGCGACGCTCGGCATACCCAAGCCCTGAGTCTTTGAGTCGAGTCACAGTCACCGGGCTTCGGCCCGGTGATTCGTATTAACGCATCGCAAACCGGAGCATGGTCATGCCTGAACAGCGCGAGCGCCTCGTTGGTGAAATCATCTTCTGTCTGATTCTGTTGTCGTTCAGCTTATTCCTGCTTTGGGCGGCGTACAACATCTCCCAATTTTCCTCATTCGCTTCTGCGGGCTCGTTTCCCATGGCCGCTGCTTTCGTGATGGTGGTCAGTGGCATCGTCATTTTGTTTCAGACACTGCGGCATCCTCCTGCCAGTAACGACGAAGGGGGGTCTGTTCTGCGGCGCTTCATGATTCAGGTCATACCCAAAACCATAGTCGCCACCGTTATGCTGATCGTTGCGTACATGTTGGTGTTGGAGTGGCTAGGATTCCTTCTGGCTTCGTTTCTGTTTTTGTATGCCGCCATGGCCGTCCTGGGCAGTGATCGCTGGGTCATGAATGTCATCATCAGCGCGGCCTCCTTGGCATTGATTTATTTGGTATTTCAGACTGCCTTCAAGGTCGTGCTGCCCAGTGGAACCGTATGGCAGGGAGCGTTTCAATGACCGAGGCCTTGCAGTACTTTCTCATCGCCTGGACCGATCCCAAGCTGATTTTTCTGGCGGCTGCCGGCACGTTTGCTGGCATCTATATCGGAGCCATCCCGGGACTTTCCGTCACCATGGCGGTGTCTATCCTAATTTCTTTCACGTTCAAGTGGCCTGTCAATGAAGCATTGGTTCTCATTTCGGGTATCTATCTGGGCGGGGTGTATGGAGGCTCCCGTACCGCCATACTGCTGAACATACCGGGTGCACCTGCAGCCATTGCCACGGCACTGGACGGCTATCCACTGGCCAAGATGGGGCAGGCAGGGGCGGCTATTGGCCTGGCCACGGTGATGTCATTCATTGGCGGTTTCGTGGGCATACTGGTGCTGGCGCTGGCAGCCCCTGCGGTATCCGATTTCGCCCTCATGTTCAGTCCGCGCGACTACCTGCTGTTGGCTATCTGGGGCATTTTGCTGGTGGGCAGCCTGTCTGGCGGGTCACTGGCCAAAGGCATTTTCGCCGGGGCCCTCGGGGTGCTCATATCCAC
>JAUVXK010000067.1 GCA_030603635.1 Burkholderiales bacterium
CAGGAGGGCAGCAGCGCCAGGCGCGTGCCCAGAAAGCCGCCGATGGCGCCGGCGCCGACGATGCACACCTTCATGTGGGTCTCCAGGGTGAGTCTGAAGACGATTGTGCAGGATGCGACGGTCTGCACAGTGAGACCGGGACAAAAAAAACCCGGCTCTAAAGGAGCCGGGTTGGAAGCCTTTTTGCTGTCACACACAAAGGCACCCGCTCAGGGAGGAAAAGCGGGGAGCCGTCGCTAAACGGCCCGCCCGAAGTATATGACAAGCCGAGCGACGATGGCAACAAGATGGTTGAAAATATTTTTGTGATAAATGTGATTATCATTCGAGCCAGTCCGCACTCACCGCAACCCCCAGGCGGGCCAGCGGACGGCGCAGGGCCAGCACCGCCCGGTCCTTGCTCAGGAGGCGGGCCCGGTGGGCCACGGCCAGGTCGATGAAGGCCTGGTCGTCAGGATCCCGGCAGTGCACGTCGCAGGCCGGAGCCGGGGGCGTCGGGTGGTGGTGGCGGTCGAAAGCAGTCAGCGGGTTCGATAAGCCGGCCTCATGTCGCTGCCGCCAGCGCGTCACTGCGGGATAGCCCAGCACGCGCTCGAACTCGGCCCGCATCTCCGTCGTGGCCAGCCATTGCACCTGCCCCGTCTCCAGGGCATGGCGCAGGGTCTGGGCACGCGGGTCCTGGAACACCCACAGATCAAGCAGCCAGTTGGTGTCGATCACGACCGGTCCGGTCCACGGACCTGGCGTCGTTGCCGGGTCATGGGGCATCGGCAGGCGTGGTGGAGGCAGAGGCGCGCCCGGCAATGAGGTCGAACCGGAACAGCCGGCATTCAATGGGACCGTTCCACAGCGGGACCCGGCGCGAGGCCTTGAACCGCATCTTGCCCGGCAGTTGCAGGTCCGGGGTGAGCAGCCAGCCGCTCCAGCCGCTGTAGTGTTTCTTCCAGTGGCTGGCCAACTGGTCGAAGAAGGCGTTGTTTTCGCTGCCGTCGGCGTGGCGGGCTGCCTCGCGACCGCCTGTCATGGACGTGCCTGCGGTGCTGCGCTGGCGCGCCGACTGGCCGGCCACGCCTGCCGCGGCGATGCGCTCGCCGTAGGGCGGGTTGAGCAGCAGCACGCCGGGGGTGGTGCTGGGGGGCATGCGTTGCAGGGCGTCACCGCCCCGGAACTCGATGGCGTGGGCCACACCGGCCCGCTCGGCGTTGCGGCGCGCGAAATCGACCATGCGGAAGGCCACGTCGCTACCGAAGACGAAGGGCTGGCCGGCAGGCCACGGGCGTTGCGCCTGTACCGCCTGCTCGCGCAGGGCCTGCCACACGTGGGCCTGGAAGGGCAGCAGCTTTTCGAAGGCGAAGCGGCGCTGCAGGCCAGGCGCGATGTCCAGTGCCATCTGGGCCGCCTCGATGGGGATCGTGCCGCTGCCGCAGCACGGGTCGTACAGGGGGACCGGGCTGCCGTCGTCTGCCCAGCCGGTCCAGCCCGTGGCGGCGATCATGGCGGCGGCCAGGGTCTCTTTCAGGGGGGCGTCGCCCTTGTCCTCGCGCCAGCCCCGCTTGAACAGGGGTTCGCCCGAGGTGTCGATGTACAGGTGCACGGTGTCGGTCGTCAGGTGGGCGAACAGCCGGACATCGGGGCGCGCGGTGTCCACGCTGGGGCGTTCCCCCCGGCGTTCGCGCAGGCGGTCGCACACGGCGTCCTTGACGCGCAGCGCCGCGAAGTTGAGGCTTTTCAGCGGGCTGTGCTGGGCCGTGATTTCGACCTTGATGGTCTGACGCGGCGTGAACCAGATTTCCCAGGCGATGTCGTGCGCGGCGCGGTAGATGTCGTGCTCGTCCCGATAGGGCTGGCGGGCCAGTCGCACCAGCACCCGCTGCGCCAGGCGGCTGTGCAAGTTCAGCGCCAGGGCGTCGCGCCAGCCGGCCTCCAGGGCCACGCCACCGCGGGAGGTCTGCATCGCGGTCTGAGGCACACCGGTGATGCGTTCGACCTCCTGGGCCAGATAGGTTTCAACCCCGGCGGCGCAGGGGAGGAACAGGGAGAGAGGCGTCATGGGTTCAGAGCGACTTGCGCAGGTTGGCGGGCGCGATCTTCAGCGCCTCGCGGTATTTGGCGACGGTGCGGCGGGCACACTCGATGCCCTGCTCCTTGAGCAGGTCGGAGATCTGGTTGTCGCTGAGCGGCTTCCGGGAGTCTTCGCCAGCCACGAGCTGCTTGATGAGGGCGCGAACGGCGGTGCTGGAGGCATTGCCACCGGTTTCGGTGCCCAGTGCGGAACCGAAGAAGTATTTGAGTTCGTAAGTCCCGAAGGGGGTGGCCATGTATTTGGCGGTCGTCACGCGGCTGATGGTGGATTCGTGCAGGCCGAGTTCGTCGGCAATTTCACGCAACACCAGCGGGCGCATGGCCAGCTCGCCATGCAGAAAGAAGCTGCGCTGCCGCTCGACAATGGCGCTGGCCACGCGCAGGATGGTGTCGAAGCGCTGCTGGATGTTCTTGATGAACCAGCGTGCCTCCTGCAGGCGTTGCTGCAGGCCGTTGCCTGCCTCTCCCCGGTTGCCGCGCAACGCGTTGGCATAGATGTCCTGCACCCGCAGGCGGGGCATCACGTCGGGGTTGAGCTGGACCTTGAAGCCCCGGCCCTGAGGCGTGACGATGACGTCTGGCACCACGGCCTGCCGCGACACGTCGGAGAAACGGCGGCCGGGCTTGGGTTCGAGGCGGGCGATCCGTGCCAGAGCGGTGCGGGCGATGTCTTCGGGGCAGTTGCAGAGTTGCGCCAGACGCCGGGTGTCGCGACGCGCCAGCAGCTCCAGCGGCTGGTCGCACATGGCCAGCGCCGCCTGGGCTTCGGGGCTGTTGCGCCACTCCAGGATTTGCAGCTTCAGGCATTCGGCGAGGTGGCGCGCACCCACGCCGGCCGGCTCCATGTGCTGCAGCCAGTGCAACGCGGTGCGCAGGGTCTGGAGCCAGTGCGCTTCCCGCGCGACCTGGGCCTCGGTGTCCAGGGACAGCCGGCGGCTCTGCAATTCCTGAGTCAGCAGGGCCTGGGCCAGTTCTTCCAGGGGCTCGGGCAGATAACCGTCCTCGTCGAGGGATTCGATCAGGAAATACAGCGCACTGCGCTCGTCGTCGTTGAGTCGCAGGACCAGGGCCTGTTCGTGCAGATGGGCCTGCAGGGTGATGTGCTCGCTGGCCAGATCGGCGGCGCTGGCGGTGTCGTCCTCGTCGCGCTGGCTCAGGCGGGGCAGGGCGTCGCCCCCCCACTCGCTGTCGTCCGGACGCATGTCGACGCTGCCGTCGCCTTCCCAGCTCGACTCGATCGGGGTGAACTCTTCCCCCGCATCGGCCGCAACCGCCGGTTCTGCGGCCGGGCTGCCACCGTCGGCCTCGGACCATTCGGCGACCCGGTCGCCCAGAGTCACCGGGGTATCGGACTGTTCCAGCCCGAAGCCCTCGCGCTCGGCTTCCTCCGGGGCGCGTTCCAGAAAGGGGTTGTCGTCGAGCATCTGCTCGACTTCCTGCGCCATTTCCAGGGTGCTGAGCTGCAACAGCCGGATCGATTGCTGCAGCTGGGGGGTCAGCGCCAGATGCTGGGAAACGCGCAGCGACAGCCCTTGCTTCATGCGCCGGGCCTCACATGCGGAAATGTTCGCCGAGATAGACCCGGCGCACGTCCGGGTTCTCGATGATGTCGGCGGGCGTTCCCTGGGCCAGCACCCGCCCGTCGCTGATGATGCAGGCGTGGTCGCAGATGCCGAGCGTTTCACGCACGTTGTGGTCGGTGATGAGCACGCCGATGCCGCGCTCTTTCAAAAAGCCGATGATGCGCTGGATCTCGATCACCGCGATCGGGTCGATGCCGGCAAAGGGTTCGTCGAGCAGGATGAAGCGGGGAGAGGTGGCCAGTGCGCGCGCGATCTCGACGCGCCGGCGTTCGCCGCCCGACAGCGCCGGCGCGGGCGAGTGGCGCAGGTGCTCAACATGCAGGTCCTGCAGCAGGGTGGTCAGGCGCTGGTCCACTTCGGCGCGGGGCAGCGGCCGACCCTGGGCGTCGATCTGCAGCTCCAGCACCGCACGCACGTTTTCCTCCACGGTGAGCTTGCGGAAGATCGAGGCCTCCTGCGGCAGGTAACCCAGGCCCATCAGCGCCCGGCGATGGATGGGCAGGCGGTGGATGGGGCGGTCGTCGAGCCAGATCTCACCGGCGTCGGCACGGATCAGTCCGACAATCATGTAGAACGAGGTGGTCTTGCCCGCACCGTTAGGGCCCAGCAGGCCGACCACCTCGCCGCTGCGCACGGTCAGCGAGACGTCCTTGACCACCGGCCGACGGCCGTAGGCTTTCTGCAGCCCGCGGGCGACGAGCTGGCTGGAGGCAGGGAGGGCCGTCACCGGCGCGGCTCCATCCGGGAGCTCGGTTGCAGCGGGACAGATGGGGACGGAGGGGGAGAGGCGGCATCGGCCGCCGGCGGAGGGGTGAGCATGGCGCGCACGCGTCCGGTGGGGTTGTCCGGCGTGGCGCCGCGAGGACCGGCCCCATCGACTGAGAAGGTCTCTCGGGTGCCGTCGTAGAGGATGGAGGCGCCTCGGGCCTCGTCGTTGAGTACCGTGCCGCGGAATCGGCGCAGGACCGCCTGATCGGTGAAGCGCACGGTTTCGGCGCGGCTGTCGTATTCGATGCGCAGCGCCTCGCCTTCGATGTATTCGTCCAGACCTTCGCGTTTTTGCCGGAAGAAGGCGCGGCGTTCCGGTGTGCCCAACACCACGCCGAACTGGTTGCCTTGCGGGTCCTGACGCACGTCGACGCGCTGCCCCCGGATCACGATGCTGCCCTTCGTGATCACCACGTTACCGGTGAACACGCTGGTTTGCTGGGCATCGTCGTAGCGCAGGGCGTCGGCCTCGATGTTCATGGGCTGAAGCCGGTCGGCGCGTTCCGCCCAGGTCGAAGAGGCCACGAGGGCCAGCGACAGCCAGACGGCCTGAGCCACGACGCGGGTCGGGCGCAGCGGGCGAAAGGAGGCAGGGGTCATGGTCGGCACGGAAATTGCATTTGACTGGCTTTCATTGTAGCCAACCCCCGTGCCGCCGGGGGAACAGCGTCAGCCTTTGCGAGCTTCGGCGATCAACGCATTCGCCACCAGCACCGTCCGGGCGGCCTGGCCGGGAATGTAAAAGCGGCCCGCGATCCCCAGCGATGGGGTGCCTTCGACCTCGTAGGCATCCTGCATCTGGGTGGCGCGACGCACCTTGCCGGCGACGGCAAACGAGTTGTACACCTGTGTGAACTGGGCCTTGTCCAGCCCGTTGCGCTGGGCCCACTGGGCGATGGCGTCGGCGTTGTTCAAGCGCTGCCGATCATCATGAATGGCCTTGAACACGCGCTCGTGGTGGGTGTCGAGCTTGTCCATGGCCTCCAGCGTGTAGTAGAGGCGTTGCAGCGGCTCGAAGGCGGCGTTGAAGCCGACAGGGTTGCGGCGCACCGCCACATCCGGCCCCAGCGTCTTGATCCATTCCTTGAACACAGGAACGAAGTTGTGGCAATGGATGCAGCTGTAGGCAAAGAACTCGATCACCTCGATCTTGCCGGAAGGTGCGTCCACCGGGGCGGGGCGGGCCAGGCGGCGGTAGTCGTTGCCCTCCCGAAAGCCGGCGGTCTGCGCCTGAGCGAGCATGGGCAACCCCCAGCCCGCGGCGGTGAGGGTGGTGAGGCCGAGAGCGGCCTGGGAAAAATGTCTTCGTTGCATGGGGGGCTCTCCTGTCTGGCCGGTCAGAGGACCGGCAGGGCTGTTGGGCGGCTCGGGGGCGTGAAAAGTTCCTGGGTTTTACAGGGCTTTACAGGGGGTTGCAGTCGCGTCAGCGCTGCACCCGCACCAGGGCGGTTTCGAAGCCCTGCCCCTGTACACGCTGCTCCATCACCTCGGCGTCGATCTTGCGCTGGAAAGGCCCCAATCGCACGCGGAACACCGGCCGGCCTGCCTGTTCCCGCTCGCTGACGGCAGCCTCGAAGCCCAGCATGGCGAGGCGGGCGCGTTGGGCCTCGGCCTCATCGCCATTGCGGAAGGCACCCACCTGCACGAAATAGATGAAGGGGTCCACCAAGGGTGGCGCCTCCACGGTGGCCACACCGCCCGGGCTGCCCGAGGCCCGTTGTTCGATGAGCTGGCCGATGGGGTCTTCACCGCCGGCAGGGGGCAACGGGGTGCCGGGCAGCGCAGGCGCTTCCGCTCCCGCCGGGGCAGGAGCAGGGGCGCTGGCGGGTGCCGTCGGTCGGGTGGAGAGGGGCGCGTTGGGGTTCCAGTCGCGATTGCGCTCGGCCTCAACGGCATCTGAATTGGGAGGGCGCTGCACGCCTCGATCCACCAGCGGGACCGGAACCTTGGTCACGTACACGGCCACCACCAGTGCCACTGCCAGGCCGACCAGCAGGCCAGCGATGAACCCGAGAACCGTGCCGCCGCGCTGAGCGGGGTTGTTGCGTGTATTCATGAAGAGGGTCTGCCTTCCCTTACATTTTCTGTGGCGCGCTCACCCCGAGCACCGCCAAGCCATTGTGCAACACCTGCGCGGTGGCTGCCACCAGGGCCAGGCGAGCGCGCTTGACGGCCTCGTCGTCCACCAGGATGCGTTCGGCGTCGTAGTAGCTGTGGTACGCGGCAGCCAGTTCGCGCAGGTAGAAGGTCACGTCGTGCGGGGCAAAGTCCTGCGCGGCGGCGGTGAGCATCTCGGGGTACTTGGCCAGTTGCAGCATCAGTGCCTGGGCCTGCGGGCCTTCCAGCGCGCCGAGGTCGGCGTCTTTCAGGCTGGCGACGTCGCCACCCCAGGACGCCAGCACCGAGCAGATGCGCGCGTGGGCGTACTGCACGTAGAACACCGGGTTGTCGTTGTTCTGCTGGATGGCCAGGTCCACATCGAAGGTGTATTCGGTGTCGGGCTTGCGGCTGAGCAGGAAGAAGCGCACGGCGTCCTTGCTGGTCCACTCGATCAGGTCGCGCAGCGTCACGTAGCTCCCGGCGCGCTTGCTGATCTTCACTTCCTCGCCGCCACGCATCACGCGCACCATGGTGTGCAGCACGTAGTCGGGGTAGCCCTGGGGAATGCCCACACCGGCGGCCTGCAGGCCCGCGCGCACCCGGGCGATGGTGCCGTGGTGGTCGGTGCCCTGGATGTTGATGACCTTGGTGAAGCCGCGCTCCCACTTGGTGATGTGGTAGGCCACGTCGGGCACGAAGTAGGTGTAACCGCCGTCGCTCTTGCGCATGACGCGGTCCTTGTCGTCGCCGTAGTCGGTCGAGCGCAACCACAACGCGCCGTCCTGCTCGTAGGTCTTGCCCGCGTCGACCAGTTTTTGCACCGCCTGCGCCACGCGGCCGCTGGTGTACAGGCTGGACTCCAGGTAGTACTGGTCGAACTTGACCTGGAAGGCCTGCAGGTCCAGATCCTGCTCGTGGCGCAGGTAGGCCACGGCGAACTGGCGGATGCCGTCCAAGTCGTTCACGTCGCCGCTGGCGGTGAATTCGCGGTCGTCGGCCTTGACGGTCTTTCTGGCCAGGAAGTCGTTGGCGATGTCCTGGATGTAGTCGCCGTTGTAGGCGGCCTCAGGCCACTCGGCGTCGCCGGGCTTGATGCCCTTGGCGCGCAGCTGGGTGGAATTGGCCAGGGTTTCGATCTGCACGCCCGCGTCGTTGTAATAGAACTCGCGGTGCACGTTCCAGCCCTGGGTCTCGAACAGGTTACAAATGGCGTCGCCCAGAGCGGCCTGGCGGCCGTGGCCCACATGCAGCGGGCCGGTGGGGTTGGCCGAGACGAATTCCACCAGCACGCGCTGGCCGTTGCCGGGCTGTTGGCCGAAGGCGGCGCCAGCGGCCAGTACCTCACGCACCACTTCCTGCTTGGCGGCCGGCTTGAGGCGGACGTTGATGAAGCCGGGGCCGGCGATCTCCAGGGCCTCCACCCAGCGCTGATAGGCAGGGCGGGTCTGCAGGGCGTCGATCAGCTGCTGCGCCAGTTGCCGCGGGTTGGCCTTGAGGGGTTTGGCCAGTTGCATGGCGGCGGTGCAGGCGAAGTCGCCGTGCGCGGCCTGTTTGGGGGTTTCGAACGCGGCTTTCGCGCCCGCGCCGGGGGACAGGTGTTCCAGCTCGGCAGACAGGGCGGCGAGCAGTTCGTGTTTGACGGAGAGCATGGGCGACGATTTTAGGGGTTCGTGGGCGGCGCTGCAGACGGGCGGCACGGGGCGGGCAGCACCATGGCCATGTTCGTGAAAACACAGCCTCCCATTTTCATGAAAATATGAGATCATTATTTCATGAATGCACTCCCTACACCCCCCGGTGACGTCGACGTTGGCCGCACCCTGCGCGACCTGCGCAAGGGCATGGGCATCACGTTGCAGCAGCTGGCGACCGGCATTGGGCGCTCGGTCGGGTTCGTGTCGCAGATCGAACGGGGCCTGTCGCGCCCCACAGTGGAGGACCTGACGCTGATCGCCGGCTACCTGCGGGTGCCGTCGGCAGCGCTGTTCGGCCGGCTCGAATCGGCCGGGCTGGGGGCGGATGATCCCGTCACACGGGCGGGCGACCGGCTGTGCCTGCGCTACGAGCGGGGCGTGACCGATCACCTGGCCTCGCCGCGCCTGTCCGACGGCCTGTGCCTGCTGGAGACCATGCTTGAGCCCGGAGCCGATACCGGCGAAGGCCCGGTGATGGACAGCCAGCAGCAGGGCGGCTACGTGTTTGAAGGGCGCGTCGTGCTCAGGGTGGACACCCGACAGTGGACGCTGGAGACCGGCGATGCCTTCCAGCTGGCCGCTCACCAGGGGTGCCGCCTCGCCAATCCCGGCCCCGTGCCGGCCCGCCTGCTATGGATCCTGACCCACTGAGAACATGACGATGACCTCAACACCCACCGCCTCCATCATTCCCGCGCCGCAGGCCGGCGACAGCGCCATCCGCCGCTCCACTCCGCACGGCAGCTGGCCCGAAAACACCTATGCGGGCGTGCTCAGCTTCATGCGGCGCAACTACACGCGCGAACTCGCCGGTGCCGACGTGGTGATCACGGGCATCCCGCTCGACCTGGCCACCACCTTCCGGCCCGGAGCGCGCCTGGGCCCGGCGGCGGTGCGCGCGGCCAGCGTGCAGCTCGCGGAACTCAAGCCCTTTCCCTGGGGATTCGACCCCTTCGACACCCTGGCCGTGGTGGACGCCGGTGATTGCTGGTTCGATGCGCATCACCCGCTGACCATCCCCGAAGCGATCCGCCAGCACGCACGGCGCATCCTCGCCTCGGGGGCGCGCATGCTCACGCTGGGCGGCGACCACTACATCACCTACCCGCTGTTGCAGGCGCACGTGGAAAAGCACGGGGCACCCCTGTCGCTCATCCACTTCGACGCGCACTGCGACACCTGGCCCGACGACAGCCCGGATTCTCTCAACCACGGCACCATGTTCTACAAGGCCGTCAAGGAAGGGCTGATCGACCCGGCGCGGTCGGTGCAGATCGGCATCCGCACCTGGAACGACGATTTCATGGGCATGCAGGTGATCGATGCGCCCAGCGTGCACCGGCTGGGCGCCCCGGCGGTGCTGAAACGGGTGCTCGAGATCGTGGGCGACCGCCCCACCTACCTCACCTTCGACATCGACTGCCTGGACCCGGCACACGCCCCGGGCACCGGCACCCCGGTGGCCGGCGGGTTGAGCAGCGCACAGGCACTGGAGATCGTGCGAGGCCTCACCCCGGTGAACCTCGTGGGGATGGACGTGGTGGAGGTGTCGCCGCCCTACGACCAGAGCGAGATCACCGCCCTGGCCGCAGCGCACGTGGCCGCCGATCTGTTGTGCGTTCTGGCCGCGCAAAAACAGGCGACGGCTTGATCAGGGCAGCCGGGGCACCGAGGGCTGCGGCAGCGTCGCCTCGATCGGATGGCCGCCTCCGCTGGGGGGCGGCCTGGGCGTGGGCCGCTGGGCCAGGGCCTCGCTGAGCGGAGGCAGGTCCTGGCCTTGCAACCGGGCCCACAGCCAGGGGAAACCGATGTCCGGATCTGCCCGGCGCCCAATACGCACAGCCGGCGCCGGAGATTCGCCAACGGCGAGCGGGGGGCCGAGGTTGAATTCGAAGGAGTAATACGGCTCCTGGCCCATGCGCAGATCCGCCAGCCACAGGTCGCCATCGACCATGCGCAGCCGGTAGAAACCGTCGCTGAAGCGCGCGACGCGTTGCACGTGGGGGTGGCCGGCATGGGCCTGCAGGGCTTCGGCTTCCCGAGGGTGGCTGTGAAAGGCGATGGGGCGGCCACGGTCCATAAGGGCGTAATAGCCTTCGTGGTAGCGGTCTTCGTCCACCGCGACCACGCGCCATAGCAGGGTGGTGAACGGAGCGGGGGTGACCAGCACCTGCTCTGCAGACAGGCCATTCTGGGCCAGGGACACCCGTGCGTGCTGGGTGACCCACCCCTGAGCGGCCACGCTCCAGCCCAGGTACAGGGTGCTGACGGCCAGGGCCAGTGTGTTCGCGCGCAGGCCACCCGCTCGCCAGCCGAGCGCCAGCACCACCCCGATCAGCAAAGGCAGGGTGTAGGCCGGGTCGATGATGAACACGCTGCCGACGCCATAGGCCGCATCGGTGAAGGGCAGCAGCAACTGCGTGCCGTAAACGGTGAACGCATCCAGCAACGCATGGGTGGTGAGGACCAGGCACATCGCCAGCCACCAGCGGCGCCACTGGGCCATTTCGCCGTGCAGGCGCGCCACCAGCCACGCCAGCGGGAAGGCGGCGAGCAGGTGGTAGAACAGCGCGTGGGTTTCGGCACGGTGCAGCACCATGTTGAGCACGGCATCGCCGTGGTCCAGCAGCGCGTCCAGGTCGGGCAGCGTGCCCGCGATACCGCCCCACAGCGCGGCCTTCCAGACGGCCGTGCGCCGCCCCATCACGGCCATGCTGACCGAGGCGCCCAGGACGAGTTGTGTGAGCGAATCCATGGTGTGTTCCGAATCAGCCCCGATGGTATGCGGGCTTCGATGCCCCCACAGGGCCTCAGGCGTTGGGGCCAGGGGGCAGCAGCGCCGCCGCCGCCGCGGCCTTGACCGCCTGGGTGAGCCGCTGGGCGGTGGCCGGTTCGCGTTCCCAGTGGTGCCAGTACAGCGCCACGTCCACGGGGGCGTCCGGCAGCACCTCCACGAGCGGTGGGCGCCCCTCGCGCTGCTGCAGATGCAGCTCCGGCACCATGCCCCAACCCATGCCCAGTTCGATCGCGGTTTCGAACGCGTCGATCGCCGGGGTGAAGTGGCGCGGGTAGCGGGCCTCGCGGAGCTGGAAATACTGGGCGAGAAACACGTCCTGCAGTGCGTCCTTGCGGTTGAAGATGATGGCGGGCCGGCCGAGCAGGCGGTGTGGCGAAACGCGCCCTGCCGGGGTGCGGCATGGTTCGGCCACGGCGGGCGTGGCCACGCAGCGGTAGCGCATCACGCCCAGCGGCTCGGCCACACAACCCCGCATGGGGTGCGGCAGGGTGCTGACGCAGCCCATCACCTCCCCGCTCTTGAGGGCGTCGTGGGTGTGGTCTTGGTCGTCGATGAGCACGTCGATCAGCAGGTGGTGCCGCTGGAGCACCGGGGCCACCCCGGGCAGGAACCAGCTGGCCACCGAGTCGGCGTTGATGGCCACCGACAGGCTCTGCCAGCGCACCTGGGACGTGCCCGCGTTGCCTGGGTCGGCCAGCTGGGCGAGCAGATCGTTTTCCATGAGCTGCACCTGGCGCACGTGCGTGAGCAGGGCCTGGCCTGTCGGGGTGGCCCGCACCCGCTTGCCCCGCACGAGCAGTCGCTGGCCCAGGGCCTCTTCCAGCGACTTGATGCGCAGCGACACCGCCGCTACCGTAAGAGACAAAGCCTTGGCGGCGCCGCTGAAGCCGCCCTGCTCCACCACGGCGGTGAGGGCCTCGAGTTGTCGGGCATCTAGCATGTTAAATAAAACTTGATACGTCTAATAAACGATTAAATGAGTTTAATTCAAGGCGCGCTTGCTGCACACTGGCGGACATTCGTTACCGATTCCGACGGAGCCCTTCATGACCCTGACCGCCCCCGCCTTCACCGCAGGCATGGTGCTGAGCATCTCGCTGATCATGGCGATCGGCCCGCAGAACGCCCATGTGCTGCGTATGGGCCTGCGTCGCCAGCACCTCTGGTTGACCATCGCCGTGTGCGCGTTGGCCGACATCGTCCTCATCGCCTTGGGAGTGCTGGGGCTGGCCCAGCTCGGCGGGCTTTCCGACAAGCTGCACGGCGCGCTCGTGGGCGCCGGGGTGCTGTTCCTGTCGGTGTACGGCTGGAAGGCGTTCCAGCGCTTCCGCTCGCCGATGGCCGGGGAGTTGCCCGTGACCGGTGCAGCGCCTGTGGCCGAGCCGGTCACGCCGCGCCAGGCCATCCTTTCGGCGCTGGCGTTTTCCTGGCTGAACCCGCATGCCTGGCTGGACACGGCCGTGCTGATTGGCACCGCCTCGCTGGCCTATGGCCAAGGCAGCACGGTGTTTGGGTTGGGTGCCGCAGCCGGCTCGGTGGTGTGGTTCGTGCTGCTGGGCGGGGCCGCGTTCTGGCTGGGCCGCCGGCTGAATTCGCTGAAGGTCTGGCGCGCGCTGGACGGCATGGTGGCGCTCATGATGTGGGGCACCGCCGCCGTGCTGCTGGCCAGCCTGTTCTGAGTGGCCTCTGGCACCAACCTGTTTGAACGCCCCTGCCATGACCGCCGCCACCGCCCCGACAACCTCCGCCGATCCGCCCATCACCATGTTCGGCCCGGACTTTCCGTTTGCGTACGACGACTGGCTGGCCCATCCTGCCGGCTTGGGGCAGTTGCCTGCCAGCCGGTACGGAACGGAAGTCGCCATCGTCGGTGCCGGCATGGCGGGGCTCACGGCCGCTTACGAGTTGATGAAGCTGGGTCTCAAGCCCGTGGTGTACGAGGCCTCGCGCATGGGCGGGCGGCTGCGCTCGCAGCCCTTCGAAGGTGGGCAGGGCGTGATCGCCGAACTGGGTGGCATGCGCTTTCCGCTGTCGTCCACCGGCTTCTACCACTACGTGCACACGCTGGGCCTGCAGAGCCAACCGTTTCCCAACCCGCTCACGCCGGCCGCTGCGTGCACGGTGGTGGACCTGGAAGGCCAGACCCACTGGGCACGGACGCTGGCCGACCTGCCCGCCCTGTTTCGCGAAGTGGCCGAGGCCTGGGCGAGCGCTCTGGAGGAAGGTGCCGGTTTCACCGAACTGCAGACCGCCATGCGCCAACGCGACGTGGCACGCGTCAAGGCGCTCTGGAACCGGTTGGTGCCGCGGTGGGACGAGCGCACCTTCTACGATTTCGTGGCCCAGTCAAGCGCCTTCCAGCGCCTGAGCTTCCACCACCGCGAGGTGTTCGGGCAAGTCGGCTTCGGCACCGGTGGCTGGGACTCGGATTTTCCCAACTCCATGCTCGAAATCCTGCGCGTGGTGCTCACCGGCTGCGACGACAACCAGCACTTCATCGTGGGCGGCGTGCAGCAGGTGCCGATGGGCCTGTGGCAGCATGCGCCCACCGCCCTGCACCACTGGCCCCAGGGCACCACGCTGGCCCGTCTGCACCAGGGCGCGCCGCGCCCGGCGGTCAAGGCCATCCAGCGTGCGGCCAACGGCCAGCTGGAGGTCACGGACGCCTGGGGCACCGCCCGGCGCTACGACGCCGTGCTCGTCACCTGCCAGAGCTGGCTGCTGACCACCCAGATCGCCTGCGAGGAGTCGCTGTTCTCGCAAAAGCTCTGGATGGCGCTGGACCGCACCCGCTACATGCAGTCCTCCAAGACCTTCGTCATGGTGGACCGCCCGTTCTGGAACGACCTGCGCGCCAACGGCTGGCCTGTCATGGGCATGACCCTGACCGACCGCCTGACCCGGGGCACCTACCTGTTCGACAACGGCCCGGACAAGCCGGGCGTCATCTGCCTGTCCTACGCCTGGATGAGCGACGCGCTCAAGATGCTGCCCTACGACAGCCCCAAGCGGGTGCAACTCGCGCTGGACGCCCTGCGCAAGATCTACCCCGACGTGGACATCGCCTCCCACATCATCGGCGATCCGATCACCGTCTCCTGGGAGGCCGATCCACACTTCCTCGGTGCCTTCAAGGGGGCCTTGCCTGGCCATTACCGGTATAACCACCGCATGTACCGCCATTTCATGCAGCACGACCTGCCTGAGAGCGAGCGCGGCATCTTCCTCGCGGGGGACGACATCTCTTTCACCCCGGCCTGGGTGGAAGGGGCGGTGCAGACGGCGCTGAACGCGGTCTGGGGCATCGTGCACCACCTGGGCGGCCACAGTGCTGCGGGCAACCCGGGGCCGGGCGACCTGTACCCGCGGATCGGGCCGCTGGCCCTACCGGACTGAACCGATGCGCCTGGCCCTGTGGCAAGCCCCTCATCCGCCGGCTGGCGACACCGGGCAGGCGCTGCAAGCCCTGGAGCAGGCCGCGGCGCAAGCGGCCGCGCAGGGCGCCGATTGGCTGATCACGCCCGAACTGGCGCTCACTGGCTACCTGATCGAACCCGAACGCCTGCGCGCACTGGCCGAACCCGCCGATGGGCCGCTGGCGCAAGCGGTGGCCCGCATCGCGCAGCAACACGGCCTGGGCATCGTTTACGGCTGGCCCGAGGCCCATCCCCAGAGGGGCAAACCCTACAACGCCGCCCAGGCCATCGGGCCGGACGGGCGGCGCCTGGCCGTGCACCGCAAGGTCCACCTGTTCGGGCCGGCGGACGCCGAACGTTTCACCCCCGGTGACGCGGTGGCGGCCCCGTTCGAGTGGGCCGACGCGCGCATCGGGTTGCTCATCTGTTTCGACGCCGAGCAGCCGGCGGCCATGCGGGAGCTGGCCCGGCAGGGAGCCCAGGTGGTCCTGGTGCCCACCGCCAACATGCTCCCCTACGACGACGCGCCGCTCCTCACCATTCCCCGGCTCGCCGCCGCCTGCCGCGTGGGGGTGGCCTATGCCAACGCCTGCGGCGC
>JAUVXK010000193.1 GCA_030603635.1 Burkholderiales bacterium
GGCCGCAACATGGCCGGTGCCCGTGCCCTGTGGCGTGCCACCGGCATGAAGGACGATGACTTCTCCAAGCCCATCATCGCCATTGCCAACAGCTTCACCCAGTTCGTGCCCGGCCATGTCCACCTGAAGGACCTGGGTCAGCTCGTGGCCCGCGAAATCGAAGCGGCGGGTGGCGTGGCCAAGGAATTCAACACCATCGCGGTGGACGACGGCATCGCCATGGGCCACGACGGCATGCTGTACTCCCTACCCAGCCGCGAACTGATCGCCGACAGCGTGGAGTACATGGTCAACGCGCACTGTGCCGACGCGCTGGTGTGCATTTCCAACTGCGACAAGATCACCCCCGGCATGCTGATGGCCGCGATGCGGTTGAACATTCCGGTCGTGTTTGTGTCGGGTGGCCCGATGGAGGCCGGCAAGGTGAAGCTGGCGGTTCCGGGCACCCAGACCATCCAGATCAAGAAGCTCGATCTGGTGGACGCCATGGTCATGGCCGCCGACGACAAGGTCAGCGACGCCGAGGTGGCGGAGGTTGAGCGTTCGGCCTGTCCGACCTGCGGGTCCTGCTCGGGCATGTTCACCGCCAATTCCATGAACTGCCTCACCGAGGCCCTGGGCCTGAGCCTGCCGGGCAACGGCACCGTGGTGGCCACCCACGCCGACCGCGAGCAGCTGTTCCGGCGTGCCGGCCGCCTGGCGGTGGAGCTGTGCAAGCGCTATTACGAGCAGGACGACGCCTCCGTGCTGCCGCGCTCGATTGCCACTTTCGAGGCGTTCGAGAACGTGGTCTCGCTGGACATTGCCATGGGCGGCTCCACCAACACCGTGCTGCACCTGCTGGCCACCGCCCGGGAGGCGGAGGTGGACTTCACCATGGCCGACATCGACCGCCTGTCGCGCCGCGTGCCCACGCTGTGCAAGGTGGCGCCCAATACCAACAAATACCACATCGAAGACGTGCACCGTGCCGGCGGCGTGATGGCCATTCTGGGCGAGCTGGACCGGGGCGGCCTGCTGCACACCCATCTGCCCACCGTCCACAGCCGCACCATGAAGGACGCGCTCGATCAGTGGGACGTGGCCCGCCAGCCGTCCGATGACGTCAAGACCTTCTACATGGCGGGCCCCGCCGGGATTCCGACGCAGGTGGCGTTCAGTCAGGACAGCCGCTGGCCCTCACTGGACCTGGACCGTCAAAACGGGTGCATCCGCAGCGTGGAGCACGCCTATTCGCGCGATGGCGGCCTGGCCGTGCTGTACGGCAATCTGGCCGTGGACGGTTGCATCGTGAAAACCGCGGGCATCGACGAGAGCATGTTTGCCGTGGAAGAGCTGCGCTACACCACCAGCGTGCCCACGTCCACCCTGCGTGTGTTTGAAGGCCCCGCCCGGGTGTTCGAGAGCCAGGATGCGGCGGTGAACGCCATTCTGGCTGACCAGATCCAGCCTGGTGACGTGGTGGTGATCCGCTACGAAGGACCACGCGGTGGGCCGGGCATGCAGGAAATGCTCTACCCCACGTCCTACCTGAAGTCCAAGGGCCTGGGCAAGCATTGCGCCCTGCTGACCGATGGCCGTTTCTCCGGGGGCACGTCAGGTCTGTCGATCGGCCACGTGTCGCCCGAGGCGGCTGCAGGGGGCACCATCGGCCTGGTACACGAAGGCGACCGGATCCGCATCGACGTGACGAAGCGTTCCATTGAACTGGTCGTGGATGCGGCCGAACTGGAGCGCCGCCGCGCCGAACAGGACGCCAAGGGCTGGAAGCCCGCCAAGCCTCGTGAACGCAAGGTGTCGGGTGCGCTGAAGGCCTATGCCATGCTGGCCATGAGCGCCGACAAGGGGGCCGTTCGCGACCTGTCGTTGCTCGGCGACTGACGCGCAGCCATGCTGCAACACCCGCAGATCGACCCGGTTGCCCTGCAGATCGGGCCGCTGGCGATTCACTGGTACGGTCTGACCTACCTCGCTGCCTTTGGCCTGTTCCTGTGGCTCGGCCGGTTGCGGCTGGCCCATGCGCCCTATGGCCAGGGCGGCTGGCACAAGCGCGACGTGGAAGACATCCTCTTCCTCGGCGTGCTGGGGGTGATCGTGGGCGGGCGGCTGGGCTACGTGCTGTTCTACAAGCCGCTGGACTATCTGGCCAACCCGTTGGGGGTGTTCGCCGTTTGGGAAGGGGGCATGAGCTTCCACGGAGGCCTGGTGGGCGTGCTGCTGGCCATGGTCTGGTTCGCACGCACCCGCCAGCGTTCCTGGCTGCAGGTCATGGATTTTGTGGCCCCCTGCGTGCCCACCGGGCTGGCGGCAGGGCGCATCGGCAATTTCATCAACGGCGAGCTGTGGGGCCGGGTGGCCGACCCGTCGCTGCCCTGGGGCATGGTGTTCCGGGGCGCGGGCGAGTTGCCCCGCCACCCGTCTCAGCTGTACCAGGCCCTGCTCGAAGGCCTGCTGCTGTTTGTGCTGCTGTGGCTGTACGCGCGCCAGCCCCGCCGTGTGGGCGAGGTGTCGGCCGCTTTCCTGGTGGGTTACGGCAGCTTCCGGTTCATCGTCGAATTTTTCCGCGAGCCCGACGCACACCTGGGCCTGCTGGGGCTGGGCCTGAGCATGGGGCAGTGGCTCAGCCTGCCCATGGTCCTGGCCGGTGTGGCCCTGTGGGTTTGGGCGGCGCGCCGTACAGCCTGAAAACCGCATGAAGCCTTCCATCGACCATCACAACGTCTGGTCGCACCTGCGTGCGGCCTTCCCGGCCGATCTGGACCGGTGGGCCGTCGAAACCGACACCGGCCTGGTCTATACCTGGCGCGACCTGGACCGCGCCAGCGCCATGATGGCCAACCTGCTGGCCTCGCTGGACCTGCCCGAAGGGGCCCGGGTGGCGGTGCAGGTGGAGAAATCCGTCGAGGCCATGGCGCTCTACCTGGCCACCTTGCGTGCCG
>JAUVXK010000164.1 GCA_030603635.1 Burkholderiales bacterium
GAGCCCGTTCGAGGAAATGCAACGCTGGAAGACGCACCCCAGCATCAAGGCCCACATCGAGGGCGGCAAGCGCATCGGCTACGGCGCGCGCGCCATTGCCGCGGGTGGCCTGATGAGCCTGCCCAAGACGGTGTTCCCGGGCGGCGCTCTGGTGGGGTGCGACGCGGGCTACCTGAACGCCGCGCGCATCAAGGGCAGCCACGCCGCCATCAAGAGCGGCATGCTCTGCGCCGAGGCGGCCTTCGAAGCCCTGCAAGCGGGCCGCAGCAGTGACGAGTTGACGGCCTACCCCGCAGCTTTTGAACAGAGCTGGTTGCACGAAGAACTCGACGCTTCGCGCAATTTCAAGAGCTGGTTCAAGAAGGGCAACACCGTGGGCGCGCTGATGACCGGCATTGAGCACTGGCTGCTGCCCAAGCTGGGCATGAAGCGCCCGCCGTGGACCATCCGACGTACCCAGGCCGACCATACCTTCCTGCGCCCGGCCGCTGAGTGCGCGCAGATCAGCTACCCCAAGCCCGATGGCAAGCTCACCTTCGACCGCCTCTCCAGTGTGTTCATCAGCAACACCAACCACGAAGAGAACCAGCCCGCGCACCTCACCCTGAAGGATGGCAGCGTACCGGTGAGCGTGAACCTGGCGAAGTTCGGCGGTCCCGAAAGCCGCTACTGCCCTGCAGGGGTGTACGAGTTCGTGAACAAGGACGGCGCGGACCAGCTGGTGATCAACGCCCAGAACTGCGTGCACTGCAAGACCTGCGACATCAAGGACCCGACACAGAACATCGTGTGGGTCACCCCCGAAGGCGGCGGCGGGCCCAACTACGCGGGCATGTGACCCATGCAAAAAGGGCCCACCGGGCCCTTTCTGTTCGTCAGCGCAAGGCCGATCAGTACGCGCGGTGCTGGTCGCGGTAGCCGCCACCGTAGCCGGTGCCCGGCTCTTTCGGGCGGGAAATGTTCACGACGATGGCGCGGCCACTCACGGTCATGCCGTTGAGGCCCTTGATGGCGGCCTCGGCCTCTTCGGCACTGTTCATTTCCACGAAGCCGAAACCCTTGGAGCGACCCGAGTCGCGGTCCATCATCACTTTGGCCGATGCCACGCCGCCGAAAGCGGAAAAGTTGTGACGCAGAGACTGGTCATCGATGGAATAAGGCAGGTTGCCGACGTAAATTTTGCTGCTCATGATGAGCCTTTCAGAGAGAGTGTGCCATGAGCCTGATGGTGCATGGCATGAACGGAACCGGGACGCGAGCGCCCGACTCCAGAGAATGCGTTGAACCGGGTCGGCTCAACACATGACAAGGCGGGGGCTGCAGGTCTGCAGCCAGCCTTGCGTCAAGGCCACCATGCGCGCCACGTCGGCCGAAGAATGTCGTCGGCTGAAGCGGAAGATACGGTGGTGGGAGGAAGAACCCTGACCGCTCGATACCGTGACAGCGGCCTCAAAGGCGCCATCCTCGGTCGGGCGGGACATGGGTGATACGGAAAATTTGCCTATCGGCACCGAATGGGCCCGAAAGGGCTGAGAGAAAGAAGAAATAACGGACTGCCAAAACCGCCGGCTGTTCTGTGGAGCGCCGGCGAAGAGCTGCGTGAAAGGTCTCGACACCTGCTCATGATGCCGAAACGGTGAGAGTGCGCCCAAAACCCAGTGATTTTGTCAGCACCATCGAACTATATAACAATTAAAAATAAATGTAAAGATTTTTCCATCTTTTATTTCTTTATGCTCCAATGAGCAGGATGAACATCGCGTCCGACGACCTCCCCGACGGGCTTGACCCCCTCTATCTTGCCTGCACACGCCTGACCACCTACGCCGGGCAACAACCCCTGACGAACGCGAGTGGCTTTTTCTTCGAACGGGCAGACCGGCTGTTTGTGGTGACCAGTCGGCATGTGCTCCTTGATGGGTCCACCGGACATCATCCGGACCGGGTGGAGATCGTGCTGCATACGGACCCCAGAGACCTTACCCGGTACGTCAGCTACTCGATGCCTTTGTATCAGCAGGGCACGGCTGTCTGGCGCCAAGGCCGCGACGGGGGTGGAGACATCGACGTGGCGGTCATTGAAGTGACGCGAGGTCGACTGCCCGCCTCTGCGGTGATCCAGGCCTTTTCGCCGGGTCATCTGGTTGACTCCTATGCATCCGTGCCCGCCGATGCGGTGCTGCGTATCGCGGGATTTCCATTGGGGTTCGGCGACACGGTACACCAGCTTCCGGTGCTCAGACAGGCGGCCGTGGCGTCGCCGTTCGGCATCCGGTTCCAAGGCCAAGGCCAGTTTCTGACGGATGCGCGCACCCACCGGGGCACCAGTGGTGCTCCGGTGGTCATGCGGCAACCCAACGGCTCAGACCAGGATCTCCCCTGGTGGTTGCTGGGCGTGCACTCAGCCCGTATGGACATGTGCAACCGCGACCGGGATCAGGACGAAGGCCTGGGCCTGAACAGCGCCTGGTACGCCCAGATCCTGCTGACCCTGACCGAATAGCCTCGCCAGCCGGAACTCGGCGGTACGGAAAAAAGTTAGAATGCAATGGTCAGGAGAGTGCGCCGGCCAGCAACGGTTCAGGCGCCGCCGAAGGCGCAGGCCACCGCATCGACGGGGCTGAACGCTCAGGCAAAAGGACTGGCAAACGCTTGTCTCAGACAGGCGTCCCCCCCTGGAGAGAGGCCGTCCCCGAGACGGCCCACCGAAGGAGCAAGCGCCCAGTCGCCCACGGCGGCCGGCGTGAATCTCTCAGGTAGAGCGGACAGGCGGGCAGTGGCCGGACATGCCCCAGGGCATTCCGGTGATCGACCTTTTTCGGTCGCTGCCTTCCAAGCCTGAACCATGTCCGACAACGCCTCCTTGCTCACCACCCCCCTCAACGCCCTGCACCTGGAGTTGGGCGCGCGCATGGTGCCTTTTGCCGGCTATTCCATGCCGGTGCAGTACCCCGCCGGGCTGATGGCGGAGCACCTGCACACGCGCAGTGCCGCTGGCCTGTTCGATGTCTCGCACATGGGCCAGCTGCGACTGGTGGGCCCCGATGCAGCGGCAGCTTTCGAGACCCTGATGCCGGTGGATGTGGTCGGCCTGGGCCTGCACAAGCAGCGATACGGCCTGCTGTTGAGCGACGACGGCGGCATCATCGACGACCTCATGTTCGTCAACCGGGGCGACGATCTGTTCGTGATCGTCAACGGCGCCTGCAAGGTGGGCGACATCGCCCACATCCAGGCCCGGATTGGGGAGCGCTGCCAGGTCATTCCCCTACCCGAGCGGGCGCTGCTGGCGCTCCAAGGCCCACAGGCCGTGACTGCGCTGCAGCGCGTGGTACCCGGCGTGGAACAAAGGGTGTTCATGACCGGCATGCCAGCCACCTGGAACGGGGCCGAGCTATACATCACCCGCAGCGGCTACACCGGCGAAGACGGTTTCGAAATCTCGGTACCCGCCAACGCGGCCGAAGCCTTCGCCCGAGCGCTGCTGGCCCAGCCCGAGGTGCAGCCCATCGGCCTGGGCGCGCGCAATTCCCTGCGGCTGGAAGCGGGCCTGTGCCTGTACGGCAACGACATCGACACCACCACCACCCCGGTGGAGGCCGCACTGAACTGGGCGATCCAGAAGGTGCGCCGCACTGGCGGCGAACGCGCCGGCGGCTTCCCCGGCGCCGCCAAGGTGTTGGCGCAGCTGGACGGCACTGCGCCTGCCGCTCGCAAGCGTGTGGGTCTGATCGCCAAGGAGCGCGTGCCGGTCCGAGACCACACAGAACTGCAGAACAAAGCGGGCGAACGCATCGGCGAAGTCACCAGTGGGCTGCTCGGGCCTTCCATCAACCAGCCCGTCGCCATGGGCTACGTGGAGTCCGGTTATGCTGCGCTCGGCACGCAGGTGCAGGCGCTTGTCCGTGGCAAGGCGGTGCCGATGGAAGTGGCCGCCCTGCCCTTCGTGCCCAACCGTTACCACCGCGGCTGAAGCCGTCACCGATTTCTTTTTATTGGAGCCTCCCATGAGCCTGAAGTACACCTCCGACCACGAATGGGTCCTCGTTGATGGCGACACCGCCACCGTGGGCATCACCCACCACGCGCAGGACGCGCTGGGCGACGTGGTGTTCGTGGAACTGCCCGACGTGGGCAAAACCTTCGCCCAGAAAGACGTGGCCGGCGTGGTCGAGTCCGTGAAGGCAGCGGCCGACGTGTACATGCCCGTCAGCGGCCAGATCGTCGAAGTCAACGAAAACCTGCGCAACGACCCGGCGCTGGCCAACAGCGACCCGCTGGGCGCCGGCTGGTTCTTCAAGGTCAAGCTGTCCAACGCCGGTGAACTTGCCGAGCTGATGGACGAAACCGCCTACGGCGAACTGACCAAGTAATTCCTTTTCCTTCGCAGACTGCCCTGCCCCCGGAGCCCGCCATGCTCATGCCCACCGCCCGGCCCCTGGCCGACCTGGAAAACGCCAACGAGTTCGTTGCCCGCCACATCGGCA
>JAUVXK010000158.1 GCA_030603635.1 Burkholderiales bacterium
ATGGCGGCCACCCACATCAACCCACCCCATCGCCCCAAGCCCCAGTGCCTGGGCATCCCGGTGTTCGATGTGGACGCGCGCGTCATCGACCCCGCCACGCTGCAGGAACTGCCACCCGGCGAAACCGGCGAGGTCGTCGTCCACGCGCCGCAGGTGATGCAGGGCTACTGGCGCAACGAAACGGCCACCCGCGAGGCGTTCATCGAACTCGACGGGCGGCGCTTCCTGCGCACCGGCGACCTGGCTCGGGTGGACGAGGACGGCTACTTTTTCATGATGGACCGGCTCAAACGCATGATCAACGCCAGCGGCTTCAAGGTCTGGCCGGCCGAGGTCGAAGCGCTCATGTACCACCACCCGGCCATCCACGAAGTGTGTGTCATTGGCGCACGCGACGCCAAGCGCGGCGAAACCGTGAAGGCCGTGGTGGTGCTCAAACCCGACCAGCAAGGCCATGTGACCGAGCAAGACATCATCGACTGGTCGCACCAGCACATGGCCGCCTACAAAAGCCCGCGCCTGGTGGAATTTGCCACCCACTTGCCCAAATCCGGTTCCGGCAAGATCATGTGGCGCACACTGCAAGAAGCCCAGGACCGGCTGGACCAGACCCACTGACCTTTTTCAACCCACTGGAGACACACATGCATCAACGTCTGACCCGCCGCGCCCTCGTCGGGCTGGCCGCCGCGGCCACCCTGGCGCCCCTCACATCGGCACCGGCGCTGGCCCAATCGCAGGCCGCCTACCCCAACCGGCCCATCACGCTCATCGTGCCCTGGCCGGCCGGGGGCTCCACCGACCGCCACCTGCGCACCCTGGCCGAGATCGCGAGCACGCACCTTGGCCAACCCATCGTGGTCGAAAACAAACCCGGCGCTGGCGGCACGCTCGGCCCAGGCACGATGGCCATGCAGGCCAAACCCGACGGCTACACCATCGCGCAGTTCCCGCTCGGCATGCTGCGCTACCCGCACATGCAGCGCACCAACTGGCACCCCATCAACGACTTCAGCTTCATCCTGGGCGTGTCAGGCTACACCTTCGGTTTCGTGGTGAAGGCCGACTCACCGTACAAATCGTTCAAGGAGTATGTGGATGCCGCACGCAAGACCCCTGGGCGCATCGACTACGGCTCCACAGGCATCGGCACCAGCCCCCACCTGCTGATCGAAGAGATCGCGGATGCGGCCAAGGTGCAACTCAACCATGTGCCGTTCCGCGGCAATGCCGACCTGATGCAGGCGGTCATGGGTGGGCACGTGAGTGCCGGCAGCGATGCCACCGGCTGGGACAAGTTCGTGGACGCCGGCCAGATGCGGCTGCTGCTGACCTTTGGCGAGCAGCGTACCAAACGCTGGCCCCAGGTGCCCACCGCCAAGGAACTGGGCTACAACGTCGTTTCGCAGTCACCCTATGGCCTGGTGGGCCCCAAGGGCATGGACCCGGCGATCGTGCGCACGCTGCACGACGCCTTCAAAAAAGCAATGGACGATCCGAAACACCTGGAGGTGCTGGGCCAACTGAACCAGGAAGCCTGGTACCGCAACAGCGCCGACTACCGCACCTGGGCACAGCAGACGTTCGAGAAAGACCGCGCACTGATCGAACGCCTGGGCCTGTCGGCCAAGTAAATTCACCACGCACCCCACCGCCCCGGTGGGGTGCGACAAGGGTGCTTCAGCCCTCGCGGCGCAGCGCCGGGAACAGGATCACGTCGCGGATACTGGGGCTGTCGGTCAGCAGCATGATCAGGCGGTCGATGCCGATGCCGCAGCCACCGGCCGGCGGCATGCCGTATTCCAGCGCGCGTACGTAGTCGGCGTCAAAGAACATGGCTTCATCGTCACCGGCGTCCTTGCTGGCCACCTGGGCGTGGAAGCGCGCCGCCTGGTCTTCGGCGTCGTTGAGCTCGCTGAAGCCGTTGCCCACTTCGCGGCCCGTGATGTAGAGCTCGAACCGCTCGGTGATGGTCGGGTCGTTGTCGTTGGCGCGTGCCAGCGGTGAAATCTCGGTCGGGTGGTTGCAGATGAAGGTCGGGTTCCAGAGCTTGTCTTCCACCGTCTCTTCAAAGTACATCACCTGCAAGCTGGACAGGCTGCGGCTGTCCAGGCGCTCCTTCACCGGATCGAGGCCCAGCTTCTTGAGCTGCTGCACCAGCCAGTCGCGGTTGTCCACGTGGTCACCGGCTTCGGTGTGCTTGAGGATGGCCTCGCGGATGGTCAGGCGCTCGAACGGTGCTTCCAGGTCCACGTCGCGGCCCTGGTAGGTGAGCTTGGCCGTACCGCAGACGCGCTGCGCCACGTGGCGGATCAGCTCTTCGGTGAACACCATCAGGTCCAGGTAATTCCAGTACCCCGCGTAGAACTCCATCATGGTGAACTCGGGGTTGTGGCGGACGCTGATGCCTTCGTTGCGGAAGTTGCGGTTGATCTCGAACACCCGCTCGAAGCCACCGACCAGCAGGCGCTTGAGAAACAGCTCCGGCGCAATGCGCAGGTACATGTCCTGCTCCAGCGCGTTGTGGTGCGTCACGAAGGGTTTGGCATTGGCCCCACCCGGGATCGGATGCAGCATGGGCGTCTCGACTTCCAGGAAGTCGTTGCCCACCATGAATTCGCGGATGCTGGTGACGGCCAGACTGCGCGCCATGAAGCGCTTGCGGGCCTGCTCGTCGGTCATCAGGTCCACGTAGCGCTGGCGGTACTTGATTTCCTGGTCGTGGATGCCGTGGAATTTGTCGGGCAGCGGGCGCAGGCTCTTGGTCACCAGACGGATCTTGTCGACGTGGACCGTCAGCTCACCCATCTTGGTCTTGAACAGCACGCCCTCGGCCGCCACGATGTCGCCCAGGTCCCAGTGCTTGAACGCCTCCAGCACCTCGGCGCCCACGCTTTCCAGGTTCAGGTAGATCTGGATGCGCCCACCCGTCGGCCCAAAGGACGAGTCCTGCAGCGTAGCAAAGCTGGCCTTGCCCATCACGCGCTTGAGCATCATGCGCCCGGCCACGCTCGCGCGCACCTTCAGCGGCTCCAGCATCTCCTTGCTCATGCCGTCGTACTCGGCGAACAGGTCGGCCGCCTTGTGCTGGGGCTTCACGTCGTTCGGGAACGCCGGGCCGTGCCCGGCCGCCTGGGCCTCGCGCAAGGCGCGCAGCTTCTCGCGGCGCTCGGCGATGATGTGGTTCTCGTCGACGTGCGCGTCGGCAGCGGAGGCGGGATGCTGTTCTGGCGTCATGGGGCAACAAAAAAGAGGGCGGCGGTCAGGCCGCAAAACCCTCTATTGTAGTTTCCGGCAGCCCGGGCCGGCGAAACCGTCAGGCGTCGACCACTTCGCCCAGGTAGGCGGCGCGCACCTTCGGGTCGTCCAGCATGGCACTGGCCTCGCCGGTCATGGTGATCTCGCCCGAATCCATGACGTAGCCGCGGTCGGCAATCTGCAGCGCCCGGCGGGCGTTCTGCTCCACCAAGACCACCGTCATGCCCTGGCTGTAGACGTCTCTCACCACCTCGAAGATCTTGTCCACCATGATGGGCGACAGCCCCATGGACGGCTCGTCGAGCAGCAGCACCTTGGGCTGGCTCATCAGCGCGCGGGCCATGGCCAGCATCTGCTGCTCGCCGCCCGACATGGTGCCGGCCAACTGGTCCTTGCGCTCTTTCAGGCGCGGGAAGATGGTGAACATGCGCTCGATGTCGCGCTCAATGCCTGCCTTGTCGGTGCGGATGTAGGCACCCATCAGCAGGTTTTCGGTGATGGTCATGCGGGTGAAGATGCCCCGGCCCTCCGGCACCATGACCAGCCCTTCCTTGAGCAGGTCCCACGAGCCCTTGCCCTTGATCGGTTTGCCCAGGTACTCGATGCTGCCAGCCTCGACGCCCAGCATGCCCGTGATGGCCTTCATGGTGGTGGTCTTGCCGGCCCCGTTGGAGCCGATGAGGGTGACCAGTTCGCCTTCGCGCACCTCGAGGTCGATGCCCTTGACCGCCTTGATGCCGCCGTACGACACCTTCAGGCCCGTTACTTTCAACAGGGTTTGTGCCATGTCAGTCTCCGCCGAGCCGCCTCAAGGAGGCTGAAACCCCCTTGGGGGGCAGTGAACAAAGTGAGCGTGAGGGCTGTCGCATTCAGTGTCCTCCGGTGCCCAGGTAGGCTTCGATGACTTTTTCGTTCTTCTGGATCTCGGCCGGCGTGCCCTGGGCGAGCTGCTTGCCGTAGTCCAGCACCGTCACACGGTCGCACAGGCCCATCACCAGCTTCACGTCGTGCTCAATCAAGAGCACAGTGCGCTGGTCGTTGCGGATGCGGTCGATCAGCTCACGCAGCTGCACCTTTTCGGTCGCGTTCATGCCAGCGGCCGGCTCGTCCAGCGCGATCAGCTTGGGGTCGGTGGCCAGGGCACGGGCGATCTCCAGGCGGCGCTGGTCGCCGTAGCTCAGGGTGCGCGACTTGTAGTCGGCGTACTTGGCAATGCCCACGTACTCCAGCAGCTCCATTGCGCGGTCGGCGATCTCCCGCTCTTCGCGCTTGAAGGCGGGCGGACGGAACACCGCCCCCAACAGCCCCGACTTGGTGCGCACGTGGCGCCCCACCATCACGTTTTCGAGCACCGTCATCTCGGCGAACAGGCGGATGTTCTGGAACGTGCGGGCAATGCCGGCCCTGGCCACCTCGTGCACCGCCGTGGGGGTGTACGGCTGCCCCGCCAGTTCAAAGGTGCCGCTGTCGGGCGTGTA